>NZ_JAQCUN010000017.1:316-17782 GCF_027685385.1 Megasphaera sp. AF13-6AC | reverse complement strand
GCTGCGTCGCCCTATTCGGGATTGAAAATAAACAATGACGGAACCTTGAAAAAGGCGGCCAATGTAAGTGATGAAGCAGAGTGGTACAGGTTGCTGAGGTTGGTGGAAGCGGCGGCCTGCCGATCGGCAAGCGAATTGACGGGTGGCTGTATCGATATTTATCCTGCCCGCTGGGGTTCTTCCAATGAAGACAAGGCCTGTACCTATTGCCCCTATGCCGCCTTATGTCGTTTCGACGTAACGGCTGAAGACGGGAACTCATGGAATTATTTGGGGGATTTAAGTATAGAAGATTTATTTCCGGATACGGTAATAGTGAAGGAGGGCGGACAAGATGGCGTGGACTGAAGCACAGGAAAAGGCGATTACGAGCAGAAATCAGAACCTGCTCTTGTCCGCAGCCGCCGGATCGGGAAAGACGGCCGTACTGGTAGAACGAATTATTCGTCGCTTAATTGACGTAGACAATCCGACGGATATTACGGAGATTATGGTAGTTACCTTTACGAAGGCGGCGGCCGGAGAAATGCGGGAACGAATAGGGACGGCTTTGATTAAGGTTGCTGAAGACGAAAACTTGTCTGTTGCCGTAAGAGAATCGGCACGAAGACAGGCGGCCTTGCTACCGTCAGCCCGTATTTCAACCTTTCATGCCTTTTGTCAGTATGTGTTGCGCACCCGGTTTTATACGATTGATTTGGACCCTCAATTCACGATTGCCGGTACGGAAGAGTTGGAACTTTTGAAGCAGTCTGTATGGGACGATGTAGCTCTTTTTTATTATGAAGATGAAGAAAAAGTCCGCACGATGACGGCACTGACGGATGTTTTCGGCAATGATCGCGGTGACGCGGGATTGACGGAAATCGTTATGAAGGCATATGAATACATTCGCAGCCAACCGTGGCCCTTACAATGGCTTGAAGAAGCGACGGCTGCGTACGAAAAGGTGGATTCGAGTACCGACCTCGGCTCATTGCCGTGGGCGTCTCCTATTTTGGCAAATATTCGCTCGGCCCTTAGTCGTTGCGCTGACGAATATGATGAAAGCCTTAAAATCTTGGAATATGTAGAGGGATTAAACGGGCAGTACGAGCGGTTTAAAGAAGAAAGAAACAGCTTTAAAGCGGCAAGTGAAATCAAATCGTGGAGTCGCATGGAGGACTTTTTCAGCGATTTTGATTTTGGCCGATTAAAGTCTATGAGAAATTTGGTCGCCGATATTGCCGATGCCTGGAATGATTGTAAGGCTCATCGTGACAAGGCCAAAGATACGGTCAAAAAGATTCGGGATACCTATTTTACAAAGACGTCGAAACAATGGGTTGACGATTTAATACAAGCCGGTCATACCATGTCGGCCCTATCCGGTTTAATTCGCGACTTTTATAAGGCGTACAACGCGGCGAAACGTGAAAAAAATTGGCTTGATTTCGGAGATTTAGAACATTATTGTCTGCAAATTCTGACTGTTCGTGATGAGCAAACGGGCGAGGTTCTTCCGTCGGCCGCCGCTAAGGAAATGAGAAGTACCTTTAAGGAAATTCTTATTGACGAGTATCAGGATACGAACGGTGTGCAGGAATTGATAACTACCTTGGTATCCGACGGCACAAATCGCTTTATGGTCGGGGATATTAAGCAGAGTATCTATCGCTTCCGTTTGGCGGACCCCACCTTGTTTTTGGAAAAATATATGACCTTCGAACGTCGTGCCGAAGCAGTCAATAGGTGTATCGATTTATCCATGAACTTCCGCAGCGCTCCCGCCGTTATTGAAGCGGTAAACGATATTTTCTCGTACGCCATGACTAAAGAGGTGACGGGTATGGATTACGGTGACAATGAAAAGCTGTATGTCGGGCGGACGGACGATGAACCGGGCGTGGCGGAATTGCATATCTTAGATGAAGTAACGACGTATGAATCGCTTGAAACCGACGGAGGCGAAGAGTCGGACGGCGATGATGACAGTGTGGAAGAGTCGTCGTTTATAAGACAATGCCGCTTTGTGGCAGCTCGTATCGGAGAGTTAAAAGCGGCTGACCCGTCTTTACAATATAAGGATATTGTTGTTTTATTGCGCTCCGTGAGTCGCAAAGCAGAAGATCTCCTAACAGTTTTACAGGATGCGGGTATTCCCGCTTATGCGGAACAAAAAGGCGGTTACTTTAATGTAACGGAAGTGCGACTTATGACGGCATTGTTGGCGTGTATCGATAACCCTTGTCGGGATATTGAATTGGCTGCTGTCCTGCGCTCGCCCATAGTCGGCATAAATGAAGCTACCTTGGCGGAGATTCGCATGTATAGGGACGGCTATTTGGTAGATGCTCTGGAAGCGTATACGGCGGGATTACATGACAGTGTACGCAAGGAACGTCTGAGCGAATTTTTGCTCCGCCTCGATGCGTGGCGTACGTACAGTCGTCGTGCCGGCGTGGCCGAGCTGCTGCGGCGCATTTATGAAGAAACGTCATATATAGACTATGTGGCGGCCATGAAGAACGGTGATTTACGACGGGCCAATCTGGAAGCTCTCTACGAGCGGGCCGGTCAGTATGAACGGGCCGGATTCCGCGGTCTCTTCCGTTTCTTGAAATTCATTGAACGCATGAAAAAGAAGGGCCTCGACTTGGCACCGGCTCGCGTTGTCGGAGAAGAAGAAGACGTCGTACGAATTATGACGATTCATAAGAGTAAGGGCCTGGAGTTTCCCGTCGTGTTCCTTGTGAATACGGAAAAGACATTTAATAAAAAGGATGAACAGGAGCCTGTATTGTATCACAAGGAGCTCGGCATCGGTATCCGCGCCTTTGATGCCAAGTGGAGAATGACTTGGCCGACGCTGGCACATAACGGTATAAAGGAACGGACAGTTTGGGAAAATCGAGCTGAAGAAGAACGGCTTTTATATGTTGCCATGACTCGTGCCAAGAATAGGCTGATTCTGGTAGGAACCGTAAAAAGCCGAGGTAGTAAGAATGCGGATTGTCTCTATGATCGATTGGAACGATTCCGCAACGATGTACATGCCGAAGCGGGGACCTCATACTTGGATTGGATTTTGCCGCCCTTGTTGAGGAAGTTGCCCGATGTGACCGTTTTGACGGCAAGTGATGAGAACTCTGAATTTGTTCATGCCGGAGTCTGGCAGGTGACCGTGCATACGAACCCTATAGATGCCGGTAGAGCAATGGCGGATATACGGAGACCGGAAGAAGCCCATTTAGAAGCCGTAAGGGCCGATATGCCTACGGGGACGGCTATTCCGGCCTGGCTTGATGAGGCCTTGTCCTTTACCTATCCCTTTGAGGCGGCAACGCGCACGGTAGCTAAACTGTCCGTTTCGGAAATTAAACGGCGTATGGCTGAATCGACAGAAGAAGAGGACCTGTTGCAGGAAGGGGAGCATCTCTTTTCGACAGGTGTTGAAGACGATGAAAACGGGTTGACTCGACCGCCTTGGCTATGTGAGAAAGCCTCGCAGTCACCGACCTTTGCCGGTACGGTATTTCATAAGGCTGTGCAGCTTTTGGACTTTGCCGACCTCACCAAGGAAAATATTGTAGAACAGATAGAAGGCTGGAAAAATAGCGGTCGCTTTACGTCTGAAGAATTGTCACGCCTGCGTATGAATGATTTATATCGCTTTGCCGAGTCACGCTTGGCAGCCAGAATTCAGGCCTCGCCCGACGTGCGGCGAGAATACGGATTTACTTTTTTAGCAGATAGCGATAAAGTAAGTAGTGTCGAAGGTGAGAAAATTCTCGTCCAAGGTGTTGTAGATTGCCTCTTTGTCGAAGGTGACGAGTGGATCATTGTCGATTACAAAACGGATAGACTGAGTACGGCAGAGGCGTTCAAGAAACGGTATGCCGTGCAGTTAAACTTATATAAGCTGGCTGTTGAACAAATCAGTCAAAGGAAGGTAAAGGAAATGATTATTTACAGTTCGCGCTTAGGAAAAGAGATTTTTATATAAGGGGAAAACTGTATGAGTATGTTTGATATTATCGGACCGATTATGATCGGCCCGTCCAGTTCACATACGGCCGGTGCGGCACGCATCGGCCTGATGGCCCGTCATATTTTTCAGGAAGAACCGAAAAAAGCCGATATTATCGTATACGGATCATTTGCTAAAACGTATCGGGGACACGGCACGGATAGAGCCTTAGTCGCCGGTATACTCGGTATAGGGGCCGATGACGTACGCTTGAGAACGTCTTTTGAGATTGCGAAAGAACGGCATGTAGAGATTAATCTGCATCCGTCGGATGCGGAAGTAAGGCATCCTAATACAGTAAGAATTCGCCTGACCGGTGAAGATAGTCGGGTCTTGGAAGTGCTCGGCGTATCTTTAGGCGGCGGAAAGATAGAAATACGTGAAATCAACGGGTTTGAAGCTGTTTTAACGGGTGAAGACCATACATTAATGACTTTTCATCACGATAAACCCGGGATTATTGCCCGAGTTTCTACGTTACTGGCAATGAAGGGCATCAATGTTTCGACTATGCGAGTATTTCGAAGCGGCAGAAATGAACGGGCTGTTATGATTATTGCGACAGATGGCCGAGTCCCGAATGAATCGGTAGAAGAAATAAAAAAAATAGACGGCGTTAATAATGTTATTACCGTTTTGCCGTTATAGGAGTCTTATATGTATACATACGAATATACAACGTTACAAGAATTAGCGTATGTGGCCCGAAAGCACGGAATTACTCTTTCCGAAGCGGCGCTTCGACATGAAACGGAAACATCGGAGCGTACGGTCGAAGAAGTTCGGGAGACGATGGCGGAACGATTGACCGTCTTTCATGAATCTATTAAATCGGGTTTAGAAGATACAGGCAAATCCGTAAGCGGTCTTGTGGGCGGTGATGCAGCGAAAATGGCTGCCAAAGGCCCCCGTCTCTTGGGGACGGCCGCTCACAAAGCTGCTACTTATGCAGTGGCTATTAATGAGGCTAATGCCAAAATGTTTAAGATTGTCGCATGTCCTACTGCCGGTTCGTGCGGAATCTTGCCCGCCGCTGTCATTGCTGTAGCCGAAACGGAGGGATTTACAGATGATGATTGCTTAAATCCCCTCTTTACGGCAGCCGGTATAGGGGCTGTCGTAGCTCGTAACGCATCTGTTGCAGGAGCTGTCGGCGGTTGCCAGGCTGAATGCGGATCGGCAGCCGCAATGGCGGCTGCCGCCGTCGCGGAACTCATGGGCGGGACGAATGATGAGGTATTACAAGCCTTTGCCTTGGCTATGAAAAATATATTGGGCCTTGCGTGTGATCCCGTTGCCGGATTGGTAGAAGTTCCTTGTGTTAAAAGAAACGGCGTTTTTGCAGTCATTGCTCTGACGGCAGCGGAAATGGCTTTGGCCGGTGTGCGTAGTGTTATTCCGCCGGATGAAGTTATTGCGGCTATGGATGAAATAGGGCGCTTACTGCCTGTATCCTTGAAAGAAACGGCGGACGGCGGCTTGGCTAAGACCGAAACCGGTAAGGCTATTGCTGAACGATTGTCGGCAGAAGTGGAAAAAAGTAAGTAAATATAGTCTGTAAACAATACAAAAGTCCCCGCATTGACTATGTCGATACGGGGACTTTCGGATAATGGGGTTATTCGTTAACCGCTTTGGTGACTCGAACATGATGAGACGATATGACTGTATGTGCATGACCGGAAATATCGTTAGATTCAAAGACGGGAAGGCCTTCCAAGCGACGATAAATAGAACGGCATAAAGTTGCCGGTAAAGGACGCTCTGAAGCAACGGGAATATATTCGCGGAGTATTTCGCTTTCAAATCGGCTTAATTCAATGCAACGTGTTTTCATAAGGCCATCTCCCTGCTTCTTACGTCAAAATACAACATATCGTTTAATATCTGAAAATATTCTACAATAAATCCCTTATTTTGACAAGTAAAGAAGGAAACCTACTGTGTATAGTAGCGTTCGGATTTATATATGAAAAAACGACTCGAATTTAAATGATTCGAGTCGTTTTATATTACAGAGTTGTTTGACAGTGCTGAAATCATATTAGACTTGAAGACTGGCGACATAAGAAGGAATATCATTACTTTCCATAAGGCCCGACATTAAAGCGATTCCTTTGACGGGGGTGGCATTCAACTCACCTACTGTAGTCGGATTCACTCCGCCTAAGGCATAGACGGGAACGGATACGGCGTTACAGATGTCTTTAACCGTAGAAACTCCGATAGGTGAATAAGCTTCCTTTGACGGCGTACGGAAGACATGCCCCGCAATGACATACGTGGCTCCGAGCTTTTCGGCTTCATGGGCTTCTTCAGCTGTATGAACGGATACGCCTAAGGTGGACATATAATAGCTGATGGATGTATGCGTTTTTAAATAGTCGAGAGAACACTGAAAGCGAGGAATATGCAGGCGTACGGCAACCCGACCGAAGTTATGCAGGATGCATTGCTTACCATGTATATTGCATAAACTTAATGCTTTCTTTGCGTAATCAATATATTCATCTTCGCTGAGATCTTTTTCACGGAGTACGAGAGATTCGACGGGAGACGCTACGATTTGTTCCAGTTGATCCCAATAATCCCTATGTACAAGGTGCCTATTGGTAATTGCAATGACTTTTCGCATGATTCGCTCCTCAAAATAATAGAATAAAAATCGCTATATAAATAATAATTAAGAATACCGAACATTCATTATTTCAATTATTACTATACTGTAATATGCGTACATAGTCAATCAAACCATGCGTTAAACGTATATTAAATAGTAAAGATACACTTTACATGAAGAGATATAAGTCAAGTATGCTTTGACTTTAATTTTTTGAAGCGAATTACGGCTCTTTTTCAATGCAGATCTGAATTGCTAAGTTGGCTTCGTGAGCGGCACAGATGGCCACGCGAGCTGACATGAGTCCGCCACCGCTTGCCGGGCGGGGTGTCTCGTCGCCGCAGACGTATAAACGTGAAGAAATTCGTCGTGTGCGAATATCATTACTTCTACCGTAGCCCGACATTCCTGAAGCGCTGATCACTATCGTATCTTCCAATTCGCTTAAGACCGTATTAACCAATAAGGCCTTGGCTTTCGGGTCATCAAAGGCTTCAATGACGATGGGGGAACAAGAACACAAGGAAGGAATGTTGTTTCGTGTAAGGCGAACCGTTTTCGTGTAGACTCTAAGATAGGGATTAATGAGGCGTAATTGGTTGGACAAGGCTTCGGTTTTATAAGAGCCTATGTCGGATAAGAAATATGATTGGCGATTTAAGTTGCATAAATCTACCTTGTCAAAGTCATACAGTCGTAAAGTTCCGATACCGCTACGACACAAATGGACGGCAATATGAGAACCGAGGCCGCCTAAGCCGGCAATGGTGATATCCGCCTTACTCAACTTTTCCTGAATGGCTTGGGTGTGACGCCGGCAAAGTCCCGTTATTATATCTTCTTGTGAAGGAACGGACGTCGCGGTGACGAATGTAATATCGTCTCCGTCTTTTAGTGTCATATTGTCGGAGCAAGGACAACCGTTAACGAGAACTGTCGTTCCGGTCATGTAGCGTTCTCGGTAGAAATCATATAGGGTGGAGGCGGGTGTTTTTGTCATGCACCCGTTTACCGTAATTATAGGCATGAGTAGTCCTCGCAGAATTTAAAGATAGATATAATCGCTGGTAACGGGTTGCATACCCGCTGTTTTTACAGCCTTGTACATTTCTTCGAATGAACGATTATCGGAGATTTCGAATTGTTCATCCCCCTTAGCTTGAGGCGCTGCTTCTATATGGCCGCCGATGCCGACACAAACGCCGGCTGAAACTTTTGTCGCCGCAATTTTTATGATGTTATTACGAAAGACTGCATTTTCTCGACTGGAGACGGTAATAGATGCAAAGGGCAAAAAAAGACGATAGGCACAGATGATTTGCACCAATCTTCGTTCATCTACATCTTTCGGGTTGATTTTATCGTTGTTGATAATGGGACGCAGACGCGGACAGGAAAGGGAAATTTCGGCATGCGGATACTTCTTTTGTAAAAGACTTGCATGAATGGCTGTGGAAAGGGCATCTTTTTGCCAATCATCCAGACCGAGAAGTGCGGCCAGCCCAACACCGCGCATACCGCCCATAAGCGCCCGTTCCTGAGCGTAAAAGCGATACGGGAAAACTCGTTTATGTCCGGCTAAATGGAGTTTTTCATATTTATCGGAGTTGTAAGTCTCCTGGAATACCGTTACATAGTCGGCGCCGCATTGATGCAAATAAGCATATTCATCACTATTGACAGGGTATATTTCAATGCCGATGACGCGAAAGTATTGACGAGCTTTCTTTATGGCATGTCCGATGTATTCTACGTCGGACATGGACCGGCTTTCTCCTGTGAGAATTAGAATTTCCTCTTGCCCCGTAGCGGCTACGGATTCGTATTCTCGACATAGTTCCGTATCCGATAATTTGGCGCGTCGGATAGTGTTATGAGAATTAAAGCCGCAATAAATACAATAATTTTCGCAGTAGTTGGCCAGATACATAGGGGTAAAGATACAGACGGAATTACCGAAATGGCGTCGCGTAGTGTCTTTAGCTCGTTGTGCGATTTTTTCTAAAAAGGGAGTAGCCGCTGTAGACAGCAGCGCCATGAGATCGGATATTTCCAAAATCGGTCTAGACAAAGCGACTTCAACTTCTTTTGACGTGTAGTCAGAGTCGTTAAAGGCATTGCGGTAGTGAAGTACCGTGTCCAGCATACGGGATTCAATAACTTCCATTCCCTGCTGATAAACCATATGGTCGTTTTTCATGGGATTACCTCCTTAAGAATCCAAAAAGCCCGTTAGCGGATCGGAGGCCACGGCATTCTCACTGACGGGACCGAGACCTGATAAATAAGCGTTTCTCCCGGCTCTTATAGCTTCTTTAAAGGCTTTAGCCATAAGGGGAATGTCGCGGGCCGTAGCAATGCCCGTGTTGGCCATGACAGCTGCAGCACCTAATTCCATGGCTTCACAAGCTTGCGAAGGTTTGCCGATGCCGGCATCGACAATGACAGGAAGAGGAATTTCACGAATAAGTATTTTAATGAATTCTTTGGTACATAGACCTTTATTGGTTCCGATAGGAGCCCCTAAAGGCATGACAGCTGATGCCCCGGCAGCTTGAAGTTCACGGGCGGCATATAAATCGGGGTACATATAAGGGAGTACAATAAACCCCTCATCTACCAATTGTTTCGTAGCTTTTATCGTTTCGTTGTTGTCGGGCAATAAATATTTACTGTCGTTCATAATTTCGATTTTAATGAAGTCACCGCAGCCGACTTCACGGGAAAGACGAGCAATGCGTACCGCTTCTTCAGCCGTTCTGGCACCGGAGGTATTCGGCAATAAGGTAATACCTTGCGGAATATGATGTAAAATATTATCTTTCGGCCCCGCTTCTGCCCGTCGCAGGGCAAGGGTAATAATTTCAGCTTCGCCTTCCGTGACAGCAGCGTGAATCAAGTTGACCGAATATTTCCCGGAACCTAAAATAAATCTTGATGTAAACTCGTGTCCGCCTAGACATAAAGTATCCGCGTTCATATACAACACTCCTTTTTATGTGGAAATTAGCCCCCACCGACAAATTGAACTATTTCTACCGTATCTCCGTCTTGCAAGACTGTTTTGTCATAGTCGTTTCGCTTTATAATGGAACCGTTTCGCTCGACGGCAATAAGGTCTCGATCATAGTCATTTAAAAGCAGCCAATGGGACAGTTTCAGAGACTTTTCGTCAATACCTTGGCCGTTAACAATAATCATACGGACCTCCCTTCTTCGCAAAAAAAACGCACGAAAAAATACACCCGTGGTGGTGTACCCCTTCGTGCGGTCGCTGATACGAACTCACTCTACGTACAATTATAATAAAGCATATGTATAATATCAATTTATAATCTTGCACAAGATTTACCGGTTCGGTGACTTTTGGGAATACCGTTTTATGGTAAAATATACATACAGAGGAGGAGCGCCATGGAAAAGAATAATGAATGGTATGCCATAGGTAAAGATTTTTGCTTATCTGACGAAGCACTCTATCAATTTACGGCAGCCTTTCGAGAAGATATGGAAGCGGCGTTAGCCGGAAAAGAGTCGTCCTTATCTGCCGATCGGACCTTTATCGGATTACCCACCGGTCGTGAAGGCGGGCGATATATAGCCGTCGATTTTGGCGGGTCTACCTTACGCGCCGCCCGTATTCTCCTGACCGGTAAGGGATATTATGTTATTGAACGGAAGGCACAAATGCCATTGGTTGTACCGGGGAAACATGACTTTACAAGTAAGTCGGCAACGGTGGAAGAACTATTCGACGCGTTGGCCGACTTGGTAAGCCAAGTGGCTGATAAGAATAAGCATTATGTATTGGGGCATACTTTTTCCTTTGCTGTAGAGCAACATGAATTGGGAGACGGTAAACTATTGTCATGGGTAAAGGAAATCGGAACGTCAGGAGTCGAGGGGAAGTATGTGAATCAGTTGCTGACCGAAGCCTTGAAGCGCCGAGGGTACACGCTTATCCGACCGGTAGCCTTACTGAATGATACGACGGCTACCTTGCTGACGGCCGCTTATGCCAATGAAATTTGCAATGTAGCCGTTATTTGCGGTACGGGATTTAATATGTGTTTTTATGACAATAGAAAAAAAGAGATTGTCAACTTGGAAGCCGGTGAAT
This sequence comes from Megasphaera sp. AF13-6AC, assembly GCF_027685385.1. Lineage (NCBI taxonomy): Bacteria > Bacillati > Bacillota > Negativicutes > Veillonellales > Veillonellaceae > Megasphaera > Megasphaera sp. AF13-6AC. The sequence goes on along the minus strand of NZ_JAQCUN010000017.1, from coordinate 7,033 downwards.
TTTCTCGTCTTACCCGCTCTGCTTGGGACTTGGCGGTAGATAAAGAAACCCAACATCCCGGGCGGCATCTCTTGGAAAAAATGCTTAGCGGAGCTTATTTAGGACGGATTTTTCGCCGCCTTGTCATGGCTTATTTTAAAACGGATCAAATTCCTCACATTTCTACTGAAACCTTGGCGAACCTGATTCGCAGTGAATCGCCACAGGAGACACGGCGTCTCATGTCGGCGGCATGGGGACGTATTCTTACCTTTGAAGATACGAAGGCATTGAGCAATCTGGGGGCTTCCGTTTTTGTTCGCTCGGCCCAACTCATGGGAGCCGCCGTAGCCGCCGTGCTTCTTCATATGTACGGACATGAAGAAGTTCCCGACCAAACCATTGCTGTTGACGGTAGTGTGTGCACGCGTGTACGCGGTTGTCTGCCTGTTATGACGGAAGCGGCATTCAACTGCTTTCACAATGCGGCAGGAAATATGAAAGAAATGAAGGCTCTGCCCGAATTTTTGGAGAATTCGTCCCTTGTCGGGGCAGCTATTGCGGCGGCTATCGTTATGAGAGACAGGGAATAGCGGGGCGACGATTTAAATCTTGCAACATTTGACGGTCCACGTGAGTTTCATTTCCTTTTGTCGTCAAATAGCCGCCGATCATAAGGCCGTCGGCACCGGCCGTTAATGCATAGGCCTGCATGGAACGGAGATTTATTTCCCGTCCGCCGGCCGTGCGTATTTGAGCTTTCGGCAAAATAAAGCGAAGGACTGAAAAAATACGAAGAATTTCCCAAGGTGAAGGGGGCTGTACATTTTCCAATGCAGTCCCTTTTATAGGATTTAAAATATTGACCGGGACGGAGTCGATACCCAAGCGCTTTAAGGTATAGGCCATTTCAATACGCTGGTGTTGCGATTCTCCTAAGCCGAAAATACCTCCGCAACAGGGCCGTAATCCTGCGGCTATCACTTCTTTTACCATTCTTTCCTTATCGGCAAAGGTGTGGGTTGTGCATATTGAGGGAAAATAGGACGGTGCTGTTTCAATATTACTGTGGTATCGGGTAATGCCGGCAGCCTTTAAGGCCTTTAACTGAGTTTTGTTAATCAGGCCCAAGGAGCAACATATCTCAATACCGATAGTATCCCTAATGACCGGGATGGCTCTTATAATATTTTCAAAGTCGGGGCCCGGTTCGACAGAACGACCTCCCGTGACGATTGAAAAGCGAGTGGCCCCGGCAGCCTTGGCCTTGCGGGCGCAAGTGATAATTTCTTCTGTAGAAATAAGAGGAAAAACGGGGATATTTGCGTGATGGAATGCCGATTGGGCACAGAAACTGCAGTTTTCCGAGCATTTACCGGACCGGGCTGCGGCAATAGCGCAGCAATCGACATCGTTACCGCAAAAATGTTGTCGTATTTTATCGGCAAAAGCAGCTAATAACGGGGTGTCTTCATCATTTACGGTCAAAAGTTCAAGTGCTTCTTCAGGCGTTATCTCTCCACCGCCTAAGATGCGCTGAGTGTAGGCGGATAATTTTGAAATCTCCATGCTGGTCCTCCTGGGTGCAGTTTTATTCATGAAATCAGTATAGAATAAAGAAAGCATAAGGTCAACTTAACAAACCATTAAAAAGGTTTACGTAGGAAGCGAATAATGGAAAAATATAGCCTTTTCAGGCTCTTTTTTTTTCGTTACAATAGGTATATCTTTTATGAAGGTGAAGAAAAATAATGCTCCAAATCGACAAAGTATCGAAAAAACCGTATTATGTACAAGTTTATGAATACTTTAAGGCTGAAATCGAAAGCGGACGTATGCGGGCCGGAACAAAGTTACCGTCTATACGTGCCCTGGCTATGAGAGTCGGAATCAGCAAACTTACGGTTGAAAGAGCGTACTTTCAATTATCAAATGAAGGCTATATACAAGGGCGAAGTAAGGCTCGTTTTGAGGCCGCCTTTTTAGGTGATAAGGAGACAGCGGTTAGGGGACTTCAGGTGTGCCCGGTGGAGGAGAAACGTCGTATTTTATACGATTTTACGAGTGGTGATGCAGGGGCGGAAGGGTTTCCCTTAGTATTATGGCGTCGTTATATGCATCGTGTGCTTTCCGAGCCGGTCATGCTGAACGAAGCGCAGGATGAACAAGGGGTCCCGGCTCTGAGGGAAGCGTTGAGTCGATATGTGTATGAAACCCGTGGCGTTTATACGGATAAGGAGCATATTGTTATCGGTAGCGGTGTTACGGCGCTTTTGCGTATTTTGGGATATTTGTTGAAACAAAAAGGGGCATCGAATATTGCCGTAGAAGAGCCGGGCTTTCGTTTGGCCAGAGAACTTTTTCGATCCGGCGGCTATACTGTTTATCCCGTACCTGTAGGCGATGACGGAATCGATGAGTCAAAATTGGTCGCAAGTGCGGCGAATATGGTTTACGTTACGCCGTCTCACCAGTTTCCGACGGGCTCGGTCATGCCCGTTGCACGTCGTCGCGGATTGTTACGCTGGGCAGCAGCCCGGGACGGACTTATTATTGAAGACGATTACGATAGCGAACTTCGTTACGAGGGACGTCCCGTGCCGGCATTAAAAAGTACGGATGAGACGAATCGTGTCGTTTACCTCGGCTCATTATCAAAAGTATTGCCTTTTTTCGTCCGCATAAGTTACATGATTTTGCCTGATGAGCTCATTTATGCTTACCGTCATGAGCAGGAGCTGTTTCGTCAAAGTGTATCCGTGCCTGAACAATGTGTAGTAGCCGAGTATATTCGTAGCGGTGAAATGGCGAAACAAACTCGGCGGTTGCGTCGTCTTTACCAGGAAAAAGGGCGTCAGACGGAAACGTTATTGAAAAAATACTTCGGACCCCGTGCCGAAGTGAATCGCACCGGGTCGGGTGTACGTCTGCGGTTGGCTTTTGAGTCATCTTTGAGTGAAGAGGAACTGACAGAAGCGGCTATTTTAAAAGGGTGCCTGGTGAAGCCTATGAAAAGTTTTTATGAAATATACAGCGAAGGTACAAAAAAAGTATTTTTTTTATCCTTTGCGCGTATTCGAGAGGCCGATTTGGAAGATGCCGTAAGAACATTGCATGAGGCATGGACGGCAGAAGGAGTTACTCATGGCTAAAACATTTCGATTTATTCATTGTGCCGATTTACATCTAGGTTCGCCCTTTCGCAGTTTGGCCCCGTTAGAAGATCGCTGGAAGCGTATTGTCGGGGATGCAACCTTGAAAGCCTTTCATAAAATCGTACAGTTGGCCATCGATAAACGGGTACATGCCTTAATTATTTCGGGGGACATATATAACAGTGCCAGTCACAATTTGACGGCTCAACTTGATTTTGTACGCCGCCTGCACACCTTGGCAGCACATGAAATTCCCGTATTTATCGCTTACGGTAATCATGACCCGGCTATATCCTGGCAAGCGGAAATTCCTTTTCCGCCGAATGTGCACGTTTTTTCGACGGATAAAGCGGAACGAATTCCTCTTATTGTCGAAGGGGAAGAATTGGCTGCCATATACGGTCGCAGTTACGAACGTCGCGAGTTACGTGAAAATGCGTCGCGCGACATGAGGCGTCAAACGGGTGATCGTTATGCCGTCGGTGTTTTGCATACACAAGTGGACGGTACCGATTCACCATATGCGCCGTGTTCCCTTACTGATTTAAAAGAAAGCGGTATGGACTACTGGGCCTTGGGACACGTACATAAGAACGGTATTCTTTGCGAATCGCCGTACGTCGTTTACGCCGGCAATCCTCAGGGATTGGATTGTACGGAAACCGGTCCGCGCGGATGCTATTATGTAGAAGCCGGCCCCTATGGTACGACGAACGTGCAATTTGTTGATACGTCTGTCGCTCGGTGGGAAACTGTGAGTATCCCCATTGATACCTTGGAGTCGGTTTCAGCTTTGCGGGAAGCGGTTAGATTGGAAAAAGAAAAAATTCGTCGTCAGGCGGGAAAACCCGTATTTCTGACTGTAGAATTTACCGGTGCCGGGAGTATGTATCGCGTTATTAATAACGCTGAATCGGTACAATATTGGATAAACAGCTGGCAAGAAGATGAAGAAGGTAAATATGCTTTTATTATGGTAACTTCTGTCAAGAATAAGGCCAGACCGAAGCTTAACTTAACGGAGCGAAGTCAGTTACCGGATACCGTCGGAGATTTTTTGAATATTGCCGAGCAGATAGAAGGCTTGCCGACAGCTGAAAAAGCGGAACTTTTGCGGCGTATATTAACAGATCGCCCTGAGTTCGAGCGGCTCGGAGCCTATGGCAGAAACCTTACGGATGAGCGTCTGATAGCCGCTTTTGAACGGGCTAAATGGTTCGGAGTACAGCAGTTGACGGAGACAAGTAGAGGGTAAGCGAATGAAAATAATTCAAATGAATTTAGATGACTTCGGCATTTATCATAATGTCATGTGGAACCCTCCCGAAAAAGGGCTTATCGTTATGCACGGTCGTAATGAAAGCGGTAAGACGACGTTAATGAAATACGTTCGCTCCATGTTTTTCGGTTACCTGAGAGGTGAGTGGAAAGGCTATTTCGGACACATGGATATTCGCCGGGAGAACGGACGGGAATATAGGATTTATCGTAACGAAAAGGAATCTTATATAGCTGACGGAGACGTGCTTATTCATGAAGAGCCGGCCAGTTTATGGTGGCATGACTTGGAACGTGTAACGTATGACAATATCTTTGCCATGGGGCTGGAAGATCTTCAAGGATTTAAGGTCCTGTCCAATGAAGCTGTGCGCAGTCGCTTTTTCAGCATTGAAAGCGGCATGAACCTGGGGGCAACGAGTCGTGATTTACAACGACGTATGAGTGATTTACTGGTTGCTTCCGTTCAAGGGAAAAAGCCGATTAATCAGCTTTTATCGCAACAGCGAGATTACGATTTGCGTATTGATCGTCTGGCTTATGATGAAGAAGAATTTGCCGCTTTGCAAAAGGAAGAGGAAAAAACACACGAAGAAGAACGGCGCATTCGCTTGGAAGCGGAAGAGATCAAGTTGCAGTTAGAACGAATTTCTATGCCTATTTCCGCATGGCAGGTATATCGTCGCGGTCGTGAAGCGTGGAATCATATGCAGGAATTGGCCGATGTATCCCAATTTCCGCCCGAAGGAGCTAAGGAATTTGCTCAAACGGAAGAGAAAATAGCTTCTTTTACGGAACAAATAGAGTCCATCCGCCGCTCGTACGGAAAAACGGATGAAGTCCCTGAAGATGCACAGTGTTGGAAGGCGGCGGCCCCTCAAATCGAAAGTCTACATGCAGAAATTGCCCAATGGAAACAGATGGCGACTAAGTTGGCTGAAAACGACGATGCCCATACGGACCGCAGTTTTGATTGCAATCGCATAGAACGTACCTTGCGGGAATGGACGGACGGGGAGGTTTCACGCCGGGTAGATTGGGAAGAGGGCTTGAAGGCCGTTATGATAGCTGAAAGGCTGGAACGAGAAACGGAGAAATGGCAGGCTGCCAAGCCGAAGGCGGTCGACGGAACGGAAGAACGGAAAATCACCGGTCCTGTCCGCACAAAAATTCAGTGGCAGGACTTGGGAAAAAATCTGGGGGCTGCACGCGATGCCTTAGCGGAGAAACGCCGACTTGCGGAAATGCTCGAATGGATTAAGGCGACTCCGGCTCCGTCCGTCAGCGCATTGACCGGTTCCGTGATTGTCACTCTAGCGGTTACCGTTGCAGCGGTGAGCGGTGCCGTCGCGGAAGACTTATCCTATTTATATATAGTGGCTCTTGTTTTTTTCTGTATCAGTGCGGTGCTTTGGCATAAACGTCATAAAGCCGTATCCTATCGGCCTCAAAGAATTGGCGAGTTGGAAGCTCACTTGGAAGCGGCACAGAGTCGACTGCAATCCTTTGCAGAAGAATATGCGCCCCATCTCGATTCAACAGCAAGTGTTGAAGAGTGGACCGGCGCTTTGGACGCTTTACGTCGTGAATATACGGATTGGCAGACGCGCTCGACCCGTGAGTCATGGGAACGGGAACAGCAGGACATGTATTTGGCTCTGTATGATAAATGGCAAAAAGAAGGAAAAACTCGTCGGGAACAGTTGGAGGAAGCTTTATCGACATGGCGCACATGGCAGAGTCATTCGGGATTTACACGTTTGCCGTTAAACCGATTTAACGAAGCTCATAATCTATGGGAGACATGGCATCGTTTGTATGAAGCGAATCTTAAATGGGAGAGCGAACGGAGCGAGCTGGAACAGCGTGTAAGTCGTATGATCGATAGGGGAGAGCAGATCTTCAAGGAACTGTCTGTAAAAAAAGAGGTTACGCCCGATGCAGTGGAAGCAGTATATAAACAGTGGCAAGCAGTGCAAGTTCACCTTGAAGTAGCTAAAGAACAAGAGCGACTACGCCGCGAAGGGGACGCCCGTATTGCTGAATTGGAAGCGGAAAAACGACTGCGGGAAGCTCGATTACAAGAATTGTTGAAGCAGACGGAATGCCGTAGTGTGGGCGAGTTTCGTACTAAGGCCTTACAATTTGAACGGTTTTGTCAGTATAAAGAGGTTTATGAACAATCTGAATCTCATATAAGATTAATTGCTAAAGATGCGAAGACTTATGCAGAATTACAGCGAGAATTGAGCAGTCACGACTTGAAGGTCTGGGAAGACGAGAAGGCTCATTATGAAAGTCGCTT
>NZ_JAQCUN010000017.1:0-306 GCF_027685385.1 Megasphaera sp. AF13-6AC | reverse complement strand
GGCTCATTATGAAAGTCGCTTGGCCGAATGTGACAAAAAACTGGCGGCTGTAGCAGAAAAAAGAGGAACCGTCGTAGAGCGTTTGAGTGCCATGGCTAAGAACGAGGTATACTCAGAATTGTTACAGGAAAAGCAGTCTACCTGCGCCGAGCTTGATAAACTGATGGATGAATGGCTTACAGAGTTATATGCTCAGCATATGTTGCGTGAAGCTCAGTCATACTATGAACGTGTACGACAACCGGCAGTTATCAAAAAAGCAGGTGAGTGCCATGGCTAAGAACGAGGTATACTCAGAATTGTTAC
>NZ_JAQCUN010000169.1:0-2397 GCF_027685385.1 Megasphaera sp. AF13-6AC | reverse complement strand
TCCCCTTCTTCCAACAGCCCGTCCAGAGATGCAAGCATGCTGTCTACAGGTGCGCCTGCCATAATCATAAGCATGATTTTACGCGGACGTTTCAAAGACTGTACAAACTCTTTCAAATCATAATAAGGCGTAATTTTTTCATGCGGCCGTTCGGCAACAAACTTTTCCGTCAAATCGGGCGTGTAATTATATACAGCCACGTCAAACCCGTGGTCGGCCATGTTTAAAGCCAAATTACTGCCCATGACGGCCATGCCGACAACGCCGATATCCTTTGCCATATAGGTGTCTCCCCCTGACTTATAATTTCTTCTGGTATGCCGTAATCGCTGTGAACTGCGGCAATAAATTATCATAAAGTTGTTCAAAAATACTGTACAGCTCTTTATATGTTTCCGCGTTTCCGGCCTGAGGCGTATAAACCTTCTTGGCATGAACGAGTTCCGCCGTATCGGCAATACTCTTCAACTTACCGCTGGAAATAAAGCCCAGTACGGCTGCCCCGAAGGCTGCCCCTTCGCTGTTGTCCGGCAAGGTAATAGGCTCATTCAGTACATCCGACAGAATCTGCAGCCACAGCTGAGATTTCGTAAAGCTGCCGCTGACGCGAATATCTTCGACAGGACCGAACTCTTTGAGAGCTATCATAACGCTGTTTAAGCAATAGCAAATCCCTTCCATAACGGCACGAATCATATGAGATCGGCTATGGTTCAACGAGAAACCGAAGAACATACCGCGTAATTCGGAATTCCAGTACGGAGCCCGTTCACCCGTAAAGTGAGGCAAACAAATAAGCCCGTCCGCGCCGGCTTCTACGTGTTCAGCCTTCATGGTCATCAAATCGTACGGATCGATATCGAGAGATTCAAGAGTATTGCCGCCGTAATGGCAAATCTTGTCGCGAACCCAACGTAAAATCATACCGCCGTTATTGATAGCCCCGCCGGCTACCCATACATCGTCGACAAGGTTGTAGCACCATGTACGCATCTTCGGATCCGTCTTCGGCTCCTTCGTTAGCATGCGCAAGGCGCCGCTCGTTCCGATGGTGCAACTCAACTGTCCCGGGTTGACGGCACCGATACCGACGTTGACGAGAACGCCGTCCGTAGCACCGATAACGACGGGAAGGCCTTTCGGCAAACCGAGTTTCGCCGCCGCTACATCACTCAAAGCGTGGCTGTATGTAGTCGATACGACAGGCGGCATATATTCCTTGGAGATACCCGCATATGCAAGAATTTCATCATCCCATGACAAGGTCCTTTCATTGTACATACCGCTTGTTGAAGCCGTAGATTTATCAATAACCCACTCGCCCGTCAAATTGTAGAAAATGTAGTCCTTCAGTGAACCTACATACTTCATTTGTCCGAACAAGTCGGGCTGATACGTTTTCAACCAAATAATCTTGGCTAACGGATAGGAGGCATGAATGGGGCAACCGGTCCGTTCGTAGAACTTGCGGCATAAGTCCGGGTCCTTCTTCATGTCCCGTACAATACCGGCACTGCGGCTATCCGCCCAAGTCTGCATGTCCATCAACGGTTCTTTATTTTCATCAAGACCGGCAAAGCTGTGCATAACCGTACTCAACGCAATACCGGATAATTCCTTGTTTTTATAACGAAGCTGAGCCGCCGTCTTCTTTACCACTTCTTCAACGGCTTCGTATATTTGCAAAGCACTTTCTTCCGCCCAATCCGGATGGGGAGTCAAAAGAGGATAAAACGCTTCGGAAGAAGAAACGCTGACCCCTTCGGCCGTATAAGCAATAGCCCGAACGCCTGTCGTACCGACATCGACACCGATCCATACTTCCTGATTCTGCGAATCCATGGTCATACCCATTAGTTCGTACCGCCTTTCGTGCAATCAACTGTAAGACTACTTCTCATAAACCAATTATAGTCTTTCGGTCTTTTAAAATGCAATATATTTTTCATTTTTTAGATATTGTTTTGATATATTTTTATCATTTTAACCCTATTATGTATGACCAAATGTAATATATTCATTTATATTCTCTTCTTTCAGTAATTCTTATTTTTTAAATGACATACAAAAAGAGCATATTGTCGAGCTTTCGCCCGGCAATACGCTCTTTGCTTTTTATTGATTGGCATGCTTAGTTCCTTATGAACCTACATTTTTATATCAATTCTTTAAAGTGCCTACAATATCCTGAATATTGCGGACCCCTTCTTTTTCGCACCAGTTCTGCATGCCGACAGCCATCTTTTCGATGGCACGGGGATCAACGAAGTTATAAGCGCCTACGGAAACAATTCTGGCACCGACGAGCATGAATTCAACAGCATCCTTCCAGCTACTGATCCCGCCCAAGCCGAGAACGGGAATAGATACGGCTTTAGCCGTCTGCCACACCATGCG
>NZ_JAQCUN010000168.1:1010-2402 GCF_027685385.1 Megasphaera sp. AF13-6AC | reverse complement strand
GGAGCAACAGCTATAGGCGGGGCTCAAGATGACAGTGCTTTAGGTGCTAAAGCATCGGGAGTCTATGCAACAGCCATCGGCGGTTTATCGGAAGCATCCGGTGCAGGGGCTTTAGCCTTGGGGAGTAACAATAACGGGTTCGGTGCTAAGGCGACAGGTGAAAAGGCCATCGCCGTCGGCGCGGCGGCGACTGCGTCGGGAGCCCAGAGTGTCGTTGTAGGGACGAACAGCTCCGCAACCGGTACGGCAGGTATTGCTATGGGGCGTGATGTGGTCAATCAAGGAAACGATGCTCAGGCCATCGGCAACAGTGCCAGCGTGAGATCTAACTACGGGACGGCCCTCGGTACCTTTGCGACGGTTGCCGCTAATGCAGATCGAGGCATTGCTATCGGCAACTCAAATCAATCTTCGACGGCTACAACCGTAAAAGTGGCCGACGGCATTGCATTAGGATCTTATTCCGTAGCGGATAGGGGAGCCGGCATAAGCGGATATAACATGACTGCACTTCGGGATAATTCTTATGCGGGAACGACCGGTGCCTTTACATCCGGCCTGGGGGCCTTAGCTATCGGCACGGGTCAAAAGACCCGTCAGATTACGGGCGTAGCTGCCGGTAATGCCGATACGGATGCAGTCAACGTGGCTCAGCTTCGTTCCGTAAGCTCGAGGGTAAAGGCTTATAACGAAAACACGGCAAACGGTGCCAGTGATTATATATTGGCGAATCAAGCCCTGGTTGCTAAATCTACGGATAAGGATAAACTCGAAATACAAGCATTGAACACCAATGAAGGGGTCACGCTGACCTTTACGCCCAAGACAACGGCTGTCATTCAAAACGGTAAAAGCCTTGTCACGGCAGGCGATGTATACACGGCGATTGATAACGCCAAAACTCACTACGTATCGGTAAAATCGACGGAAAATAATAACCGAAACAATAACGGTGCTAACGGCTTAAACAGCGTAGCTATAGGCGGAGATGTCGGGGTTTCCGGAGATGAAAGCATCGGCATCGGTCACAGTATCACCGGAAACAGTGACGGAGAGCGGTCCGTACTCCTAGGTTCACAAATTATGAATCTAAATAGAGAAGGTGTTCTCATCGGTCAGAATTTATTCAATAAGGGTACCAATAACATCTTGATCGGTAAGGGGATTGAAGCGAGAGACCTCTCCGCCTCGAACAATGTGGTTCTCGGCAACGGAGCTACTTTATCAGGAGCGCAGGCTGTTCTCATCGGTAAAGGGACCGGTAGCTACGGCGCTTCGACAGTGACCATCGGCGACGGGACGACGGCCGGTACGCAAGCACACCCGAGTGCCGGAGCCGTGACCATCGGTAAGGGTGCAAAGAGTTACGGTGCTTCGGCCGTAACTATCGGC
>NZ_JAQCUN010000168.1:0-960 GCF_027685385.1 Megasphaera sp. AF13-6AC | reverse complement strand
CGTGACTCATTCCGTTGCCATCGGCAAGGGGGCTACGGCGACAGGAGAAAGTTCCGTCGTTATCGGTGACAATGCAAGGTCTTCTAATGTAGGTTCCGTAGCTATCGGCTACAGTAACAGTGTATCGGCGGATAACGGGGTAGCTATCGGTAACGGTACGAGCGTTACCGCTATTGACGGCGTTGCTATCGGTAACAGCTCTATGGCAAACAGATCCCCGGGCGTTACCGGTTACGATGCCAATGATAATAAAACCGATAAGTATGCAGGGCTTACCGGCCGGGCTATTATGTCCAATCACGGTGCCGTTTCGATCGGTGGCAACGGATTTTCACGACAAATCATCGGTGTCTCTGCCGGTTCGGCGGACACGGATGCAGTCAATGTGGCTCAGTTAAAGTCTGTCAACCTCGGCTTTGCCGGAAATACGGGAACGAGCGATGTGAACTTGGCACAAAGTACCCTTGGCATTAAGGGCGATAACACATATATTAAGACATCGGCAGTCGGCAGAAATCTGACTATTACGCCTAATATACAAAATATTACGATGAACGGTACGACTGCATCAGCCGGTACGGGTCTGGCTGATGCCAACAATGTGGCTTCAGCCATCAACACGGCAGTCAATTCTGCAGGGTGGAAGATAAAGGCTATGGGCTCAGGGTTGGGCGTTCGTACGGGCGATACGACGGAAACGCGAATAGGCAATAACGATAGCGTATTGTTACAAGCAGGAGATAATCTGGTTATCAATAAAACGGGAAACCGTTTTACCTATTCACTCAACCCCGTTCTCAATAATCTTACAAAGGCCATGTTTACGAGCGGATCCGATGTGACGACTATCGATGCAAACAGCATTACCATGACGTCAAGCGGTATATCACTTACAAACAGCGGTATCAATGCGGGCAACAAGGTAATCAGCAACGTAGCCAGCGGCGGTACGACGGCGAC
>NZ_JAQCUN010000167.1:0-2412 GCF_027685385.1 Megasphaera sp. AF13-6AC | reverse complement strand
GAAATATATTACGGACAATAGAAAAGCCCGACACGATTATTTTATACACGACACGTACGAAGCCGGCTTGGCTCTTACGGGAACGGAAGTAAAGTCGCTGCGTGCCGGCCGAGTGAATCTGAAAGACAGTTTTTGCCGTATTGATGACGGTGAAGCCTATATAGTCGGTATGCATATCAGTCCGTACGAACAGGGCAATCGCTTTAATACCGATCCCTTACGGACTCGTAAATTGCTGTTACATAAATACGAAATTGTCAAACTTATCGGTGCGACCAAGGAAAAGGGGTATACACTTATTCCCCTTAATTTGTATTTCAAAAAAGGACGAGTCAAGGTGACCGTCGCTTTGGCAACCGGCAAAAAGCTTTATGACAAACGACAGGCCATAGCGGAAAAAGAAGCAAAACGCGATATTGAAAGACGCATGAAGAATAAAGAATATTAGAGTAGACATAACAGTCGGAGGAATAGATTATGAAATGTCGTCAATGCGATAATGAAGCTGTATATGCAGACGGCTTGTGCGAGTCCTGCCATGCCCGTCAACAAGAGGACGTACAGGTCATGTCCCGTGCTGAGCGGGACGGGTTTACGGGTCAAACCGTTGATGAAGAAGGACGTGTATATACCGAGGACGTAAGAGAAGATGAAAGCCTTCAGGGGCGGGTCCATATTTACACCAAAATGCCCTTGCGTATCAAGGCGGCCTTAGCGGTCATTATCTTCTTAATAGCCGCCGTCATCGTCGGTATTTTCGGCCTTTTACTGGTTGCCTTGCCGTATTTACTGGCCATCTTGGGGATTTATATTGTTTATTCCGTTGTACGTAAATTTTTGAGTTGACTGCAGTGGGTGAAACTATGAAAAAAAACTTGATGATTATTGACGGAAGTAGTCTGTTATATCGGGCTTTTTATGCCATGCCGCCTTTGAGCGACAGTCAGGGACGGCCGACTAATGCCGTGTACGGTTTTTTAAATATGCTTTTGAAACTTTACGCCGATTTGGATCCGTATTACGTGGCCGTCGCTTTTGATAAGGATAAACATACGTTCAGAAACGAATTATATGCCGATTATAAGGCGACGAGAAAACCGGCTCCCGATGAATTGCGACCTCAGTTTGCACTCATTCGGGAGGTTTTGGCATGTTTAGGCATTCATGTGCTGGAAACGGAAGGCTATGAAGGCGATGATATTATCGGGACCGTTGCCAAACAGGTGCCGACGGATAATACGTCCGTGTCCGTTATTACGGGTGACCGTGATGCTTTGCAGCTGGTAGATGACAATATTACGGTGTATCTGACTAAAAAAGGTATTTCCGAGATGCTTGCCGTAACTCCCGATGTCATGCAAGAAGAGTACGGATATACACCCGCTCAGGTCATTGATATGAAGGCCCTCATGGGCGATACGTCTGACAATATTCCCGGAGTTCCCGGTGTGGGTGAAAAAACGGCACTTAAACTGATTACCGAATACGGTACGGTTGAGGGCGTATATGAACATTTAGATGATATAAGCGGCAAGAAGTTGCGTGAAAAACTGGCGGATAATAAAGATAAGGCTATGTTGTCTAAAGAATTGGCTACCATTAATTGCCATGTACCCGTTGAATTCGACGAAGCGGGATTTTTGCCCCATCCGCGGGAGGGGGAAGTGCGCGATTTGTTCAAACAGCTGGGCTTTCGCAATCTGCTCAAACGTTTCGCCGCCTTTGATCGGTTCGCGTTTTTGGAACAAGCTGAAGAGACGGTGACTCTAAAGCAGTTGAAAGAATTGAAGGCCCGTGATGTGAAGGGGCAGACGGTAGCCTTAGCGGCTCATTATGAAAATACACCGGGATATTCGAAAATAAGTACCTTGACGTTAGCCGTTGAAGGCGGTGTATACGAGGTAAAAAGTGAGGATATAGGACAGTGGCTTACGGCTTTGGAAGACTCTGAGGTCATTGTGACAGCTGACGGGAAATCCCTGTATAAGGCGGCTCTTTGTGCGGGAATAGGAGCTTTGCCCGTATATGATGTAACCTTGGCAGCCTATCTGTTGGACCCGACGCGTACGGCTTACGGCCTGACTTATTTGTCTGAAGTATTCGGGCGCCCTCTGAATGAAGTTAAGGGCGAGGCTCAAAATGAGACGGCTAACGAAGCCGCTTTCGTCTACTCCCTATACGGACCTGTACAACAGGCCCTGGAAGAAAAAGGGCTGTCATCCCTTTTTGAAACTATCGAATCCCCCTTGGAACGGACTCTGGCCGTTATGGAATTAAACGGTTTTACTGTAAATAGAGAACGTCTGGAAGAGATGAAGGCCGACTTGTCTCGAGAAGCGGATACCTTGGAAACGGAAATTTACGACTTGGCCGGTGAGTCCTTTAATATTAATTCGACGAAGCAGTTGGGCG
>NZ_JAQCUN010000166.1:325-2421 GCF_027685385.1 Megasphaera sp. AF13-6AC | reverse complement strand
TCTTCTATTCCCATGGTTTTAGAAGAGCCCTGTAATATTTCCTTTTTCATCAATATCCATCCTGTTCGCCGCCGGCACCTTGGGCAGTCCCGGCATAGTCATAATATTACCCGTCTCGCAAACAATAAAGCCTGCGCCGGTACATACACGCACATCTTTGACCGTTACATAAAAGTTTTCAGGTGCGCCTAAAAGGTCGGCGTTGTCAGACAAAGAATACTGCGTCTTAGCGACACATACGGGCATCTTATCCAACCCGAAAGCTTCGAGTTCCTTTACCTGTTTTTGAGCCTTCCCTTCAAAGATCACGCCTTTACCGCCGTAAATACGAGTCACTATTTTTTCCAGTTTTTCGGGAATCGTTTCATTTACGTCATATAAAGGGCAATAAAGACTTGCATCTTTTTCCATTAAGGGCAGCAATAAGTTGGCCATCTCTTTGCCGCCTTCGCCGCCTTCAGCCCAGCAGTCATTTAAAGCTACAGGCACACCGTAGTCCTCACACAAGCGAGTGAGAGTTTCCAACTCCGCATCCGTATCGGAAAGGAAGCGATTGATTCCTACTACTACGGGCACATTGAAAATACGCATATTCTCAATGTGTTTCGCCAAGTTGGCAAACCCGGCTTCTAAAGCCTTCACATTTTCTTCCTGTAAGTCCGCCTTCTTTACTCCTCCATGCATCTTTAATGCTCTGACAGTTGCTACAATAACTACTGCCGACGGTTTAATATGCCCGAAACGACATTTTATATCCATAAACTTTTCAGCCCCTAAATCGGCACCGAAACCGGCTTCCGTTACTGCAATTTCACCCATTTTCATAGCCAGTTTCGTCGCAATAACGGAATTACAACCGTGGGCAATATTGGCAAAGGGCCCGCCGTGAACTAACGCCGGTGTTTGTTCCGTTGTCTGTACCAAGTTCGGCTTAATAGCATCCTTCATAACAACGGCCATGGCCCCGGCTACACCTAACTGTCCGGCTGTTACCAAATTGCCGTCCAAGTCATAGGCTACCGTGATTTTAGCCATCCGTTGTTTTAAATCTTCCAAATCTTCAGCCAAACACAAGACGGCCATGATTTCCGACGCAACGGTAATCATAAAATGATCTTCACGCGGAAAACCGCATACCTTACCACCTAAGCCTATGGTCAAATTACGCAATGCCCGATCATTCATATCAAGGACCCGCTTCCAAATGACACGACGCACGTCAATACGCAATTCATTGCCTTGATGTACATGATTATCAATGGCTGCGGCTAACAAATTATTTGTCGTAGTAATGGCATGCATATCGCCCGTAAAGTGAAGATTTATATCTTCCATAGGTAAGACCTGAGAATACCCGCCTCCGGCCGCACCGCCTTTAATCCCGAAAACCGGTCCTAAAGAAGGCTCGCGCATAGCTACAACAGCCTTATGCCCCAAGCGGTTAAAAGCCTGAGCCAAGCCGATAGTAGTCATGGATTTCCCTTCACCTGCCGGCGTCGGGTTAATAGCTGTAACCAGGACCAATTTACCGTCCGGTCGACTCTGTAATCGACGAATAGCATCAAAAGAGACCTTCGCCTTATATTTTCCGTACAATTCCAAATCATCTGCCGTAAGTCCCACTTGTTCGGCAATTTCCGTAATCGGCTTTAACTCAGCTTGCTGTGCAATTTCGATATCGCTTAATACAGGTTTCATATCCGTTACTCCTCGTTTATGTGTGGCAGGAGGCATAAAAAATACCGACTCTGCCCGGAATCATTGCCCAGACGGTCGGCTAAAATGGATTATGCTCCCCGTGGTTGTTCCACTTCCGTCAGTTACATAACCTTATATTATTATACCTGTCGCTCCTTTCCTTTGTCAAACGGTTCAGTTATAAGATACATAACAATTAGACATGTATGGGCGGATACTTTTGCGTTCTCATCCCCCTATCTCAACGGTACGTATCCGCATATGACGAGTTCTTATTTTACAAAAATAACGTTGAAGTCGCCATCTCTTTGATACCGACTTCAACGTTATGATAGAAGCACTGTTATGTGTTATTATTTTTTGACCAAATCCTGAGCTACTTCAATATGAAGTTCGCG
>NZ_JAQCUN010000166.1:0-315 GCF_027685385.1 Megasphaera sp. AF13-6AC | reverse complement strand
TGAATACGCGTTGTTGAATATCCGGTTGGTAAATACGTAAAGAACCGCCACCCAATTCAACGCCGTTCAAGACCAGGGAAGGCAATAACGTCGCGAATGGACTTTCTCTTGAGCATCAGCATAATCATGCGATCCAAGCCGAAAGCCAAACCTCCGTGAGGCGGGGCTCCGTATTCGAAGGCTCTGAGAAGGAAACCGAACTTCTGCTTCGCTTCTTCATCCGTAAGTCCGATAGCCTTGAATACGCGTTGTTGAATATCCGGTTGGTAAATACGTAAAGAACCGCCACCCAATTCAACGCCGTTCAAGACCAGG
>NZ_JAQCUN010000165.1:0-2425 GCF_027685385.1 Megasphaera sp. AF13-6AC | reverse complement strand
GCAAGACGGTGACAAAGAGCCAGAGAGCCGCTAAGTTAAGGCATAAGGCGGAAACGCCCGTATTGTCCATGGTTACAGCTACAGCGTAGGCGATGATCGAAATAACGGTGGCAAGTACCGTGGCGATAGTTCTGAAACGGTTATTGCGTAGAACATAGGTCTGTACAAGAAGGGCCGGGCTGCATAAGAGGATGAGTACTGAACGGACGTAGGGTTCCGTTGTGGGGATGTTGGAAATGAATCCTGAAAATAGAATAATCAGTATATACAGCAGGGGGTCCTGTTTAAACAGTTGATACAGGTGAGAACTCGCTTTTTGAAGTTTAACTTTTAACATATGTACCTCCGCAACATATTGGTGATGTTATTATATACTATATCCTACAGGCAAGGGAATCGGACAGATTCGGTCGTTATATCTATAAGGGTTTCACAGACTACCGTGTCTTGATATAATAGAATCATAAGATGCATAGGAGGTATAAGATGAAAAAGAAACTTATTGCGGCTATGTTGGCCGTTTCTATCGGTACGGCCTCTTTCGGTGCCGTTCTTCCCGTAGAAGCCATCGGCTTGGGCGGTATGATTAAAGGCGGAGCTATCGGCCTTGTCATCGATAAATACGGTAGCTCTATTAACAGCTTTTTGAATAAATTATTGAACCAGAAAAATCTCGGCACTACGTATGCGACGAAGGTAGTTCCCATTGTCAGCATCGGTAACGGTAGTCGTGTCGGTGCCGCTCAGGTTACGGGACCGACGGCGGAAGTAGAGCAGGTAAAGGCCGTAGCCCAGGTAGAAGGCAGCTTTAATAACATAGCTCGTGTTAAGGGGCTTGTTCCCGTAAACAGTGCCAATCCCGTCGGGGCTTCACGCATTCAGGGCGTAGGCGTTTCGGCGATTATCGATTTAAAAATCTAATTTCCTACGGGAAAAACGAGGTGTATCGTGGCTAAAGAATATTATGAACTTCACGTGGCAGGCTGTACGAGACAGCTGCCGATTCTAAATGTTACGGACAGTCTGGCTATTGCAGGCTTTGTCATTCTCGGCGACACGGAGCTGACCATCAATACGGCGAAGGAGCTGGCGGCTAAGCTTCCGGCTGAAGCGGATATGATTATGACGGCCGAAACGAAGGGGATTCCCTTGGCAGCCGAAATGGCCCGGATTCTCGGCATGCCTCACTATATTGTGGCGCGCAAGAGCATTAAGGCTTATATGGAAAATCCCATTATTGTAGACGATGAATCGATTACGACGAAGGGAAAACAGATCCTCTGCCTTTCCGATGCGGATGTAGAGCTTATTAAGGATAAGAAAATTGTCATTGTAGATGACGTTATTTCTACAGGCGGTTCTTTAAAGGCTCTGGAAGAGTTGGCTGAAAAGGCCGGTGCCGAAGTCATCGGCAAGGCAGCTATTTTGGCTGAAGGGGATGCAGGTAAGCGGACGGACATTATTTTTCTGGAAAAGTTGCCCCTTTTTGAAGCCCGTTAGGGCTTACATCTCTTAAGCGGGAAGTGAGAGCCATGAAAACGCTGACACTTGAAGACATGCGTCAATTAAGCACCATGACAAGGGCTGAGCGTCAAGCTCATTCGTGTCGTGAATCGCAGCTGGAAAGCTTAAATCTCAACGGCTTGGATTTGTCGGGCCTGGATTTTTCATGGTCCGACTTTCGCCGTGTATCTTTCGTAGGGGCTTGTTTGCAAGATACCGATTTTTCCGATACGTTGTTTTCCGAGTGTTCGTTGGCCGGCGCCGACTTGTCGGGTGCCGACTTGCACGGAGCGGCCTTGCGAGGTTGCGACTTGAATCATGCGGTCCTTAAAGGGACCGACTTATATCGGGCCAACCTGGAAGGTGCTCGATTGGACGGTATTGTAGACGATGAGAAGACTCGGTTTTTTCGTCTCTACTGTCCCGAAAAAGGACCTTTTTTGGCGTACAAAAAGTGTTTTAACGATCTTCTCGTCACCTTGTTGGTACCTGCCGACGCCAAGCGCACCTCCGCTACGGGAGAGACCTGTCGCTGTAATAAGGCCAAGGTCCTAAGTATTAAGAGTTTTGACGGAAAGACGTCATATAAAGAGGCCATGTCCTTGGTGGATCCCAAGTTTATTTATCGTGTCGGACAATGGATGGAAGTAAAGAATTTTAATGAAGACCGTTGGTACGACTCGACGACAGGCATTCATTTTTGGTTGACGCCGGAAGAGGCGAAGGCTTATTAAGGAGAAGGTATGCATATTATTGCGGCAGTAGATGACAGTATGGGACTCTTGTTCAACAACAGGCGACAGAGTAAAGACAGCGAATTGATTAGGCGTATTATAAAAGAATACGGGTCGAATTTGTACATTCACCCCTTTTCAGCCGATTTATTTGAAGATACGGAAGCGGTTCTTACGTGCGACGAGAA
>NZ_JAQCUN010000164.1:1172-2449 GCF_027685385.1 Megasphaera sp. AF13-6AC | reverse complement strand
GACGGTAAGGATGCCGTAACCGTATACGGTAAGGACGGTGTGGGCCATATCGGCTTAACCGGGCCGGCAGGAACTAACGGTAAGGACGGTACGAACGGTATCGACCTGACTGTGAAGAACGGTTATGATGATGCCTCCAAGGGAATTAAGGGTGAAAAAGGTGTAGACGGTACGGACGGAATTACGCGTATCGTTTATGAAGACAAGACGGGAGAGCATCAAGTTGCAACGATGGAAGACGGCATGGTCTTCGGCGGCGATACGGGAACGGATATTATTAAAAAATTGAACAATAAGGTTTCCGTTATCGGCGGTATTACAAACAGAACTCTGCTTACGACAGAGGATAATATCGGTGTCGTCTCCGACGGAACAGATAACCTGAAGGTTCGTTTGGCTAAGGACTTGAGAGGCATTACCTCTATTTCTAACGGCGATACGAAGATAACCTTGAAAGACCATTGTGAAGATGCCGTAACGATTACGGGCGGCAATATTAACGTAACGAACAATCGCATTACGAACCTTAAAGACGGCGAAGACGAACACGATGCGGTCAATAAGGGGCAGCTTGACAAGGCTGTAGACGGGATCAAACAGGGAGCCTTCGGTGTGACGGCTGATGACGGTAAGTCGGTTAAGAAGAACTTGGGTGAAACAGTCGGCATCGGCGGCGACGGAACCAATATTTCCACGTCCATTGAAAACGGCAAGGTTCGCGTATCTCTGAATAAGGATGTGCGCGTTGACACGGTTACGGCCAATAAGGTGACGACCGGTGATACGATAGTAACCTCTGACGGACTGGTTATTAACGGTGGCCCTTCAGTTACGAAAAACGGTATCGATGCGGGTAATAAGGTCATTACGAATGTAGCGGCAGGACGTATCGGTGCCGGCAGTACGGATGCCGTTAACGGCGGCCAACTTCATGATATGGCGGACAGTATAAGCCGTAAGGGATTCGGCGTGACTACTGATGACGGCTGGTCGATTATGAAAGGCTTGGGCGAAACGGTGGCTATCGGCGGCGACGGTACGAATGTACGCACGTCCGTAAGCGGCGGTAAGGTTGTCGTAGGCCTTTCGGACAAATTGACCATCGGCAGCGGTGCCGGAGCCGTAAGTATTGACGGTGTAAACGGCAATATCGGTGTCGGCGGAGTAAGTATAGGTCGACAAGGCGGAGGAAGCTATGTAGGCGGCCTAAGCAATACGACGTGGGACGTAAAGAACCCGAATATTACAAGCGGCAGAGCGGCAACGGAAGATCAGCT
>NZ_JAQCUN010000164.1:0-1162 GCF_027685385.1 Megasphaera sp. AF13-6AC | reverse complement strand
AAGAACTGACTGAAGCGTATCGGAAGGTTCAGCTCAAGGTTGTCAGTGATAAGATTTCCGGCGGTCGTGTTTTCCAAGGCGACTGGGGTAAGGTTTCGGTCGGCCTCGGAGATACGTTAAATCTGCGCGGCAATGCGAAAAATCTGTCGCGCTTGACGGACGGAAACATTGCCGTAGTATCGAATTCCGCTCAAGACGGCTACAATATTAAGTTGGCCAAGGATATTAATATGGGAGACGGTACCATTACCTTTACAACGTCGACTACGGCTCCCGAGTCGACGCCGAGAGAGATGACAAACGGACCGGTTCTGGGCGAAGATCGTCGACCGGGGGTTCCGACCGTGACATCGTCCATGACCATGGGCGGTAGCGGTATTACCTTCACACCTGTCGGCACTTCGACAACCGGGGTCAGACTGACGGGAACGGGTCTTAATAACGGCGGACAACAGCTTCACGGAGTGGCAGCCGGCACGCTCGATGACGATGCCGTCAATGTAAGCCAGCTTCGTCGCGTACAGGTTAAGGTGGATAATGCCGGTTCCGCATCGGCAGCCTTGGCGGGATTACACCCCTTGGCTTATGATCCCATTGCACCTACACAGGTTATGGCGGCCGTCGGTTCGTACGGTAACAGTACATCCGTAGCACTCGGCTTGGCCCATTACACGAATGAAAATACGTTGCTCCACGTTGGTGCCTCCTTCGGACAACAGGATAACGCCGTCAATGCAGGCGTAACGTATAAGTTCGGTCGTTCGGCGGAAAAGAAAGCCATTCCCGAACGCTACAAAGCCGGTCCTATCAGTTCCGTATACGTAATGCAAGATGAAGTAACGGCACTGAAGGCTGAAAATGCCCGTATTAAGCATCATGAAGAAGAACTGACTGAAGCGTATCGGAAGGTTCAGGCCGATAATGAAGAAATGAAGGCTCAAATTGCTCTCTTAATGGAAAAAGCGGGTCTGAAATAAGGATGAGAAACGGGGGTCCCCGGCTTCGGCCGGGGGCAAACCTCGTAAGGAGGATGCTATGTTGAAAAAACTGATTACTGCAGCCTTGGCCTTTTCTGTCAGCGCTACGGCTTATGCTGCCGCCGACCCCTTATCCCAACCGGCACCGTCGAGTCGGGATTTGACGGCAGTTCAGGAAATGACGG
>NZ_JAQCUN010000163.1:0-2470 GCF_027685385.1 Megasphaera sp. AF13-6AC | reverse complement strand
GGCAAAGGAGCCTCCCATAAGCCCTAAGCCGATGACGGCAATATTCAGATTTTTTAAAAATTCTTTTGCTTCTTCTCTCATAATAGCTCCTATACGGTTTTCTCACTAAAGGGCTTTTGGCATCAATACTTCAAGTCCGAGCTTTTTACTCGGTCTGTAGCTTTCCGACTACAACCGTACCCGTGTACAAAAATCCTCTCCGACAACAATAATCGCAATTTCATCTCTTGGCTTATATCAAATAAAAAAGGCAGGCTCTCATGAGCCTGCCCGTTAGGTACCGATAGCTATCGACGTTCAATTGTCCCGCATTTATACAATTTATTCATCGACGCAAACCCGTCTCATGTCGTTTGTCATACTGTTGAATTTTTCGTAGCAAAAATAGCCGGCGCTAAAATAATAGCTCCAGCTAAAAAAGCTTACTCTGTATTCAACTGTCCGTAACGATGTGGACAAGGTCTTCATTTGATATTACCTCTCATCAATTGAGTAATAATTGCTGACATTGTATCGTACACGAAGATATATGTCAATAGAGAATATGCATAGTTATAATTCTTCCAAAGATGAAGATATACTTTTTCACACACCCACAGCTTGAATCTCCTTATCTTGAGTCTTGGGAAATATATTGGCGAATGGTGCACGTATCTTTATATCCGTCAGCTAAGACAATGACTTGTAAATCCAATTCTTCCAAATCATCCAAAAGAGCTTCTGTCATACGATGCTGTACGGCATTATAGCCGCTACAAAAGAGTACTCTGCGTGAGGCGGAAGTACGAAACAACCCGCGAGGATGCGTCAACAGCTTCGCCAGCAAGGCGGGCGTAACGATAGCCCCCGTAGGACGATTCATAATCAAAGCCGCTTGTTCGGCGCCGGCTACCCGCTCATCGGTAATGGACGACCCGAGCATTTGCAGATTGACGACCCCAATGAGCGTATCGCAGTCCTGAGGAATAGGAGCTTCTTCAGGCAAGGGAGCCTTCAACCATTTATGATGAGCACCGTCTGCCTCAACGATCATATACCATGCCGGATGTCTTACACGCAACCATTCCAGAGTGTCCGCATCGATTCCCTTATAAATCCCCTCTTCACTTACGGACGAGAACCAAGCGGGTACCCGATGAGCGTTCATTTTTTCAATGCAAAAAGCTTCGCCTTCTTCACGATCGTTCGTACAAATAATATCCAGGTCCTCGATTTCCGCCAACCGCTCTCCGTCCGCCTCTGCCGTTGTGCTGACCGCAACGGGCAGATTCGCACCGTGTCCGTAGGCAACGAGCCGTTCCAATACGGTTGTTTTCCCTCCGGCTCCTACAATAGCCGTAATCCCCGGCTGCAACAATCGTAACCACCGCTTATCTTCCACAACCATACCTCCTTGAATCCGAAATACGAAAAACGATTCCGACCGCCTCATCAAAAGGGCCGATATATCATTTCCGCAAATCCCCTGCGTGTCGTTCAAGACCCGCGTTGGGTCGTTTTAAATCAATTAAAAATGTACCGCCGTTATAGCGAAGTATCCGTTCCGTCAGTTCGTCAGGTCCTACAGAGCCGTACAGTTCCGCTTCTTCGGTATATACGGGAAAAGGCATAAACAGCTGTATACGATGACCGTCAGCCGTAGGAACGGTTCCCAGCTCGCCGTCGAACTGAATCATAAGCGCCCCGGAAAAAGTTCCCTGTGTCGATGTGTACTCACAGTCTCTGGCCAAGGGTAAATAAAAACCGTAGGAAAACCACATGCCGTACATATGGGGAAAGGCGCCCAACTCGGCAAGAAGACGGACCGGCCAAGGACGTAGCCCGCCAACAGTACGCATCTCTTCTTTAGCGGGTATCATTAAATACAATTCGGCTAAAGAAGATTCCTCACCGCCGCTGCCCGGATATGAGGCCATAGACATGCGACTCATTCCCGATGTATACAAAAAATAAAACGGCTCCTCTTCCGTCGGTTCCAGTACGGTCACATCGACAAAGGAGCGGCTTTCAGGCAGAGATTCGTATACGGTCATACGCCGATGCGTAAATAGAGTTTCAAAATGATTTCGTATGTCGGCCCCGTAATTTTGCATTTCCTTACCGACCGCCCCGGCTCTTGAAAGGAAGGCCGTTACATCGCTTTTCATCGTACATCCTCCTGTTGTTTTACTAATTATACCACAGTGCGCCTTTCATTGCCGCACGTAAAAATGCCTTGCCCGATAGGGCAAGGCATTTAACAGTTAAGCTTCTACGGACTCTTCCGGCACATCTTCTTCTCCGGAATGTAAGCCACGACGCTTGTCTGTGCGGCTCTTCCAAACGACCCATAAAGAGGTATCGACACAAATAGAGGAATAAGCCCCGCTGATAAAGCCGATTAACATGACGAGCGAAAAGTTCTTCGTCGATTCGCCGCCGAAGAAATGCAAGGATCCGCAAGCCAACAATACGGTTGTCAGCGTATAAA
>NZ_JAQCUN010000162.1:365-2477 GCF_027685385.1 Megasphaera sp. AF13-6AC | reverse complement strand
GCGTAAACGGCAATTCGTAAATAGCATCCATTTCCGCCGTCGTCAACGGTTCTGCCGGCGGAGTTTGAACGACAAACCGATTTTCAGACGGTTGAATAATCGTCTTTCCGTAAAAAGGGTCTTGCTCTTCATATTGAATTTTAAAAGCTTCGGCAAATTTATACTTATCCGCCTTAACCTCTTCATAAGAAGGGCAGAAAACGGAATCCTTAATATTCGGCATCTTGCTCGTCACATAACAAATGCCGCGAATATTATACATTTCCGCCGTCGTTTTTCCTTCCGCCAGCGCATCTGCTATTTGAGCTACCGAATGTTCACCCATACCGTAGCTCAGGATATCAGCCTTACTGTCCAGCAGCATGGAATGCCGCACCTTATCGGACCAATAATCGTAATGAGCAAAGCGTCTGAGACTCGCTTCAATCCCTCCGATAATGATGGGTACGTCTTTATAGGCTTCACGCATGCGGTTGGCGTATACAATCGTTGCTCGTTCGGGACGCCGACCGGCCTTCCCGCCCGGCGAATAACTGTCCGTATTGCGAATTTTCTTGGCAGCCGTTTTTTCACTGAGCATAGAATCGAGGTTTCCCGCCGTAATCAGAATACCCAGGCGCGGCTTGCCGAGAACCTTAAACGCCTCGACATCGTGCCAATCCGGTTGAGAAATAAGGCCTACACGATAACCGCGCTCTTCCAGCATGCGTCCGATCAGAGCCGCTGCAAAGCCGGGGTGATCCACATAGGCATCCCCGTTGACATATACGAAGTCAAGCTGATCCCAGCCGCGTTCTTCCATATCTTTACGACTTGTTACCAAAAATTCCGTACTCATCGTCTACCTCTAAACAATCAACCATACTATGAGGAGAATAAACAAAATTACTCCTACAATAATCGTAATCTCCGGCCAACTTACAGTCTTGCGACGACGCCTACGCCGTCCTTTTCCGCTTTCCACGGCGGTAGGAGCCGCTTTTTGCAAAAGAACCGGTTCACTCGGTCCGTCGTATTGAGCCACGAGTTCTTCCCCGTCCATGCCCAAATAGGAGGCATAGGCACGGATAAAGCCCTTGACATATACCTCTCCGGGAATGACGGCGAAATTTTCCTCTTCCAAGGCGGATAAATACTTCGTTTTAATATAGACGGCCTTGGATACTTCCGTCAACGTACGACCTTGAGTTTCCCTCTCGGTCCGCAATATATTACCGATTGAAGACAACTTGCTTATCCTCCGTTATTTCCTTGGCGCCTATGAATGCGAAAAATACTTTTCCTGTACCTCTTCAGGCGTCATCAATATATCTCTGGCCTTACTGCCGTTGGACGGCCCGACAATATGCATGGCTTCCATCGTATCGATCATGCGTGCCGCCCGCGAAAAACCGATACGAAAACGGCGTTGCAACAAGGATACGGAAGCTTGCTGAGTTTCCATAACCATCATAATAGCCTTGTCCATAAGCTCGTCTTCAAAGAAGTCGTCTTTACCGCCGTCGTGAGATGCCTCCTGCTGAGCCGCTTCAACCGCTTCATTGTACTGAGGACGGCGTTGCTCTTTAATATATTCTACCAACTCGTCGATTTCTCCGTCCGAGACAAAAGCACCCTGTACGCGCACAGGTTTGGAAGCGCCCATGGGATAAAAAAGCATATCTCCTTTACCGATGAGTTTTTCCGCTCCGGCCATATCCAAAATGGTACGCGAATCAATTTGACTCGATACGGCAAAGGCAATACGACTGGGTACATTGGCCTTAATAAGACCGGTAATGACATCCACGGACGGTCGCTGCGTAGCTAATACCAGATGCATACCGCAGGCACGAGCCTTCTGTGCCAAACGGCAAATAGAATCTTCCACATCACCGGCGGCAGCCATCATGAGATCCGCCAATTCGTCAATAATAATGACTACATACGGCATGGCTTCTTCCGGATTGAGTTCATTATATCTCTTAATATCACGTGTTTTCGTCAAGGCAAAGCGCTTATATCGATCATCCATTTCCTTTACGGCCCAACGCAAAACATTGGCGGCCTTCTTCGGATCCGTAACGACAGGTGTCATCAAATGAGGAATCCCGTTATAGTTGGACAATTCGA
>NZ_JAQCUN010000162.1:0-355 GCF_027685385.1 Megasphaera sp. AF13-6AC | reverse complement strand
TTATAGTTGGACAATTCGACAACTTTCGGATCGACGAGAATCAACTTTACGTCTTCCGGCCGTTGCTTAAAGAGAATACTGGAAATAAGGGTATTAATGCACACGCTCTTACCCGATCCTGTAGACCCGGCAACGAGCATATGGGGCATCTTCGTCAAGTCGGCTACAATAGGCGTACCGGCAATATCCTTACCTAAGGCTACGGGCACACCGCCTACGGAGTTCTTAAAAACATCCGTATCGAGAACATCGCGCAGGCACACAGGCGTAACCTTCTTATTCGGCACTTCAATGCCCACGGCGGCCTTACCGGGAATGGGCGCTTCTATACGAATATCCGTCGCCGCCAACTTCA
>NZ_JAQCUN010000161.1:0-2500 GCF_027685385.1 Megasphaera sp. AF13-6AC | reverse complement strand
AAGAATTTTTCGACGGCCATTTTACAAGATGTAACAGGCACGAATTCCGTACCCGTCGATTCACGAATCGACTTTGCTTTAAACATGAGCGGTACGAGTGATAACCTCGTTGCCGAAGGATCCGTTCAACTTACGGGCGGTACCTTAAACGGCGTCCCCTTTACAGATGCCTTTGCCCTCTTTAACGTTAAAAACGGCGTTATTTCACTGAACCAGGCCTCTTTGACCCGTTCTCCTTACAAGGCAACGGTAGCAGGGACGATTCCTCTGGCTGCCCTGAGAGATGATGTTTCGGACGGACCTATTCATGTAGAATTGCGTCTTGATAATGCAGGCCTTGACGGCCTGGCCTTCCTGACGCCTTGGGTGGAAGAAGCCAAGGGCGCTATGACGGGGCGTATTGTCGTAGGCGGTACGGTACAGAATCCTCAACTTAACGGAGCCGTGACGGTACGAAACGGATATGCTAAATTGAAGGGCATATCCAATCCGTTGGACAGTGTAAACGGCGACCTCATCTTTAACGGCAATTCGGCTACCTTGGAAAGTCACGGCACGATGGATAAGAAGGGAAAGGGAGACAAAGGTTATTATGATATTAAGGGTAAGGCGGTATGGGAAGGTACGACGCTTACCGATTACAGTCTTACTGTAGGGGCCCACGGGTTGGCTCTTGATTGTGACTACTACAAAGGACCTGTCGATGGAGAATTGACCGTGTCAAAAGACGGGGATTTGCCTCTCATAAGCGGGAATATAGATGTACACGATGCGACTATCGATATTCCTTTGGCACTGGTTATGTCCGATTCGGATACGAATGCGGCCCTCGATATAACCGTCAAGGCCGGTGACAAGGTTCGTTTCTATAATTCGGGACTGTACGATGTGTGGGTAACCGGTGATGCAACCTTTAAGGGCACCGTGAAGTCTCCTTATGCTACGGGCCACTTCGACGTAACACGCGGCAGCGTACGTTATTTGGATACACGTTTCCAAATCATTCAAGGTCGGGCGGAATTTAAGGGTACCTCCTTTATTCCTTACATAAACCTGTCGGCTAATACGCGCGTCGGTCAATACGCGATTTTCTTAAACCTCACGGGACCGGCGGATGATATGGAGATGAACTTCCAATCGGATCCGCCCTTATCACGGACACAAATTATTTCTCTCGTTACGTTGCGCAATGCGGATAAGCATGACAGCTCTTTAAATAGTGATGATATGAACTCCCTTCTCGGTAGCGGTATTCGCTTTACCCTAAACAGTCTGGGTGTTACGCAGAAATTGGAAGACGCCTTGTCTCTTGATATGTTGACCGTTACGACGGGAAATCTCGATCTTTCGGCTCACGATTCGGGAGATGATAAAAACTACTATAATATTGAAATGGGTAAATATTTATTTAACAATTTCATGTTAACTGCCGCCTTCGGTCTTAATCACAATGACAATCGTGTCGGCATGCAGTATAATTTGGGAAGCAGATTCAGTGTAGATGCATGGCGTTCTCCTAAGAATGCATATGTAGGCGGCAGCTGGAGATACAGTTTTTAGAGAATGCCGCTCATATAAGGAGGAGTTATATTGCTCCGTTCGTATTTGGAAGAATTGCAAAAAATTACATTATTGAAGCCTGACGAAGAAAAAAGGCTTTGGATGGCGTATAAGGATGAAGGCTGCATGGACAGTAGAAGCCGCCTTATCGAGCAATATCAGCCCTTAGTCTTTCGGGAAGCTTTACATTGGCACGTAGGCGAAGAATACATGGCCGATGTTTTGCAAGAAGGGAATCTGGGACTCATTGAAGCCGTTGAACGGTATGACTATAAGTTGGGCGTAGCCTTTTCCGTCTATGCCGTTCACCGTATTCGCGGGGAAATTGTCGATTGGTTGAAAAAAGAAGGCAAGTCAGCCAATGTGTCTATGGATGAACCGGATGAAAACGGATTGACCTTGGGTGATATGCTGTCTGATAACAGTGAGGATTTGGGCGATTGTACGAATAGACAGTTGCTTTTAGAACAAGTGGGCACCTTTATGGCCCGTCTTCCCGAGAAGGAACAGTTCATTATGGAAGCCATTTACTTGAAGGACAGACAACCCAAGACGGTGGCTGCCGATTTGGACGTGAGCCTTCCTTATGTGTATCGTTTGCAAAAGAGAGGCGTGCGGCGTATTCGAGGCATGTTCGGCCGATGGATGAAGAAAAATAAATAATTTCAGACAAATAAGGGTGAAAAACAAAGGGATACACAGAAAAATAGTGATATTTCCTCTGTTTTACGGTATAATCGGAGTAATACTTTGACCCTTTTAGACGGATTCTATATGCATCCGAAAGGGGGGATGTCGTATGAAGCAAGCCGACCGGGACAAGGCGGAGCGGGTTCGTTCGGCCAAGGTCTGGTTAGATAAGGCGGAAGAATCATTTCGCAGCAGTTCGGATGTACAAGGGGAATTGAGCCTTCTTTTGGCTGAAGCGGAAATGAAAAAT
>NZ_JAQCUN010000160.1:0-2509 GCF_027685385.1 Megasphaera sp. AF13-6AC | reverse complement strand
ATTCATGTAGAAGAATATGAATGCGATGCACGTGATACTAAATTGGGTGCTGAAGAAATTACGCGTGAAATTCCCAATGTAAGTGAAGACAGCACGAAGGACCTTGATGAAGGCGGTATTATTCGCGTCGGTGCCGATGTCGTGCCCGGTGATGTTCTTGTCGGAAAAGTTACGCCTAAGGGTGAAACGGAACTGACTCCTGAAGAACGCCTTTTGAGGGCTATTTTCGGCGATAAGGAACGGGAAGTGCGCGATACGTCGCTGCGTGTGCCTCACGGCGAATCGGGTAAGATTGTAGCGGTTCGCGTTTTCTCTCGCGAAAACAATGATGAATTACCGCCGGGGGTAAACCAGCTCGTACGCGTATACATCGCTCAAAAACGTAAGATTCATGAAGGCGATAAGATGGCCGGTCGACATGGTAACAAGGGTGTCGTATCCCGCGTTATGAGACAGGAAGATATGCCTTTCTTACCGGACGGTACTTCCGTTCAAATTGTGTTGAATCCTTTGGGCGTACCTTCGCGTATGAACATCGGGCAGATTTTGGAAACCCATCTCGGTTGGGCTATGCATGAAATAGGCGTACAGATTCTCAACCCCGACAATCACTTGGCCGATAAGTTGAAAGAAATCGGCTATGACATTGATAAATACGGTATGATTCAACCGGATGAAGCGGGCGTTCATATTGCGACTCCCGTATTTGACGGAGCTCATGCGGAAGATGTATTCGAAGCCTTGCGGGTAGCGGGACTTCCCGATGACGGCAAGACCGTTCTTTATGACGGACGTACGGGTGAACCTATGGATCGTCGTGTTACTGTCGGATACACGTACTTCCTCAAGTTGCATCATTTGGTCGACGATAAGATTCATGCTCGTTCTACCGGTCCGTACTCCCTCGTTACGCAGCAGCCTTTGGGCGGTAAAGCTCAGTTCGGCGGGCAGCGCTTCGGCGAAATGGAAGTTTGGGCTCTGGAAGCTTACGGTGCGGCATATACCTTACAAGAAATGCTTACGGTTAAGTCTGATGATGTCGTAGGCCGTGTTAAGGCATATGAAAAGATTGTTAAAGGCGAAAACATCCCCGAACCGGGCGTACCCGAATCTTTTAAGGTACTCTTGAAGGAATTGCAGGCTATCGGCTTAAATGTTCAGATTCTTAATGAAGACAGCGAAGAAGTCGTCATTAAGGAATTGGATGATGAAGACGAGTTGGAAGTCGATGCAGGCAAGAATGATGAAATGCGCCATATTATGGAAGGCGAAGCGACAGGAGAGGCTGTCGACCGCCCTGCGGAAGATGTCGTTACGGAAGATGCCGAAGAACCGGCTGATAACGGCAATGATGACGGACTCATCGGTATGGGTTATGACACCCTTACGGATGGCCTCAGTGACGACTCGGAAGAATAAGAAGCAGTACAGAAGGGAGCGGTATTAGTGCTGGACGTAAATGAATTTGATTCCATGCGAATCGGCTTGGCGTCGCCTGAAAAGATTCTTGAATGGTCCCACGGTGAAGTAAAAAAACCGGAAACCATTAACTATCGTACATTAAAGCCGGAACGTGACGGCTTGTTCTGCGAACGCATTTTCGGGCCTACAAAGGACTGGGAATGCCATTGCGGTAAATATAAAAGAATTCGTTATAAAGGGATTGTTTGCGATCGTTGCGGCGTAGAAGTTACGCGTGCCAAAGTGCGTCGTGAACGGATGGGCCACATTCAGTTGGCTACACCCGTGTCTCATATTTGGTACTTCAAGGGAATCCCCAGCCGTATGGGGCTGGTTCTCGATATTTCCCCTCGTTCGTTGGAAAAAGTCCTTTATTTTGCTTCGTATATCGTCCTTGATCCGGGCGATACGCCGTTGCAGAAAAAGCAGTTGTTAACGGAAACGGAATATCGTCAAAATCTTGACATGTACGGTGAAAAGTTCCGTGTCGGTATGGGGGCGGCGGCTGTTAAAGAATTATTGGCCGAACTTGACCTGGAAGCCCTCGACAAGGAATTGCGCGAAGAATTGCGTGATTCTTCGGGACAGCGGCGTGTACGGGCTATTCGCCGCCTGGAGGTAATTGAAGCCTTCCTTCATTCCGGTAATAAACCGGAATGGATGATTTTGGATGCCGTTCCGGTCATTCCGCCCGAATTACGCCCTATGGTACAGCTTGACGGCGGCCGTTTCGCCACGTCCGACCTGAATGATTTGTATCGACGCGTCATTAATCGTAATAATCGGTTAAGTCGGTTATTGGAATTGGGCGCACCGGATATTATTGTCCGCAATGAAAAACGTATGTTGCAGGAAGCTGTCGACGCGCTTATTGATAACGGTCGTCGCGGTCGCCCCGTTACGGGCCCCGGTAACAGAGCCTTAAAGTCCCTGTCTGACATGTTAAAGGGGAAACAAGGCCGTTTCCGTCAAAACTTGCTCGGTAAACGTGTCGACTATTCCGGTCGCTCCGTTATCGTTGTCGGTCCGGAATTAAAGATGCATCAGT
>NZ_JAQCUN010000016.1:0-18229 GCF_027685385.1 Megasphaera sp. AF13-6AC | reverse complement strand
ATAAAGGAATGTTCTCGGCTTCAATCGTATCTTTCGGTTGCAATATTACTTCCAGCGAGTCGCCTTGGTGAACCAGGTCTTTCATGGATGCAGGGGATCCGTTTCGCAGGCATATGCCGTTGTTCTTGATTTTCCGTCTGGATGTAGCGGAGATGCCGAAATGCTTGAGGGCTCCGGCGAAAGAAGTTGGCTTCTGTAACGGACCGACTGTAAAGCGCAGCATGAAAAATTCTCCCGATTCTGGTATGTACGGTAAACACCGTATGCCTTATTATACAAAACGGTAACTGATAAATCCATAGAGTATTATAGGGAAGTGATAATAATTTATAAAAAAGGCTGATTTGACCTTAACGCATAATAGTATGAGAAAATGGTCAAGAAATTTTCAGAAAAAAGAAGGATTTTAAGAACGGACAGCGAATATTATATATGTACGAAGAATAATAGCAGTTTTACAGAAATAACAGGGGAAGGATGACGATGAAATTTTCTCATGAATTTATTGAACAGGTGCGACAAGCGAATGACATCGTTTCCGTCATATCCGATTACGCCGGGTTAAAACGACGGGGCAATAAATTTTGGGCCTGTTGTCCTTTTCACAATGAAAAGACGGCATCATTCACCGTAACAGCCGAAAAAGGATTGTATTATTGTTTCGGCTGTCATGCATCGGGAGATGTTTTTAAGTTCCTTATGGCAAAAGAAAATATTTCTTTTGCCGAAGCGGTCAGACGCTTGGCTGAAAGGGCGGGGTTACAGGTTCCTGAAGAAGAGCGTTCGGCCGAAGATATAAAGCGAGACGAAGCACGAAAGCGACTCTATAAAATCAACGAAATGGCATGTGCCTTCTTTCATAACTGTTTGGTTAAAACACGTTACGGCGAAGAAGGAAAGGCATATTTACGAAAACGCGGTCTGTCGGAACAGACGATTCGCGACTTTCGGCTGGGCTTTGCTCCCGACAGTTGGAATAAGCTGACCGATGCTTTTGCGGCCAAAGGCGTAGCGGGAAAAGAATTGGTTGAACTGGGGCTGGCTAAAGAAAAAAACGGTCGATTTTATGATGCCTTTCGCAATCGTGTCATCTTTCCCATTTATGACGGTCGAGACCGTGTTGTCGGATTCGGCGGCCGTGTTCTGGATGACAGTAAACCGAAGTACCTGAATTCACCCGAAACGCCGATCTTCAATAAACGAAATCTTCTATTTGCTCTCAATCGGGCTCATCGGAGTATTTACGATGAAGGTCGGGCCGTATTGGTTGAAGGATATATGGATGTCGTGTCGGCGCATAATAAGGGAATCACCAACGTAGTAGCATCACTGGGAACGGCCTTTACAGAACGACAGGCTCGACTGTTGCAACGGCAGGCGAAAGAACTGATTCTGGCCTACGATATGGATACGGCAGGAAGACAGGCTACCCTGAGGGCCATGGAAATCGTCAGGTCGTTGGGATTACATATACGTGTCCTTGTTTTGGCTGACGGTAAAGATCCGGATGAATATATTAATGCGCACGGGCCCGATGCGTTTAAGGAAGCCTTACAAGCGGCTCCGGGTGTTCTTGAATATATGTTGTTGACAGCCTTGAAAGAGTATGATGCAGATACGCTTGAAGGCAAGTCGAGTATTACAGCCAGTGTCATGCCTGCCTTGGTACAGACGGATAGCGCCGTAGTGGCCGATGCCTTTATGGCCAAGTTGGCGGAACGGTTACAAATCGATGAAAACGCCGTGCGTAGCGAATATAATGCGTATGTACGTCGCCATCCCGAAGCGGGCCGACAGCCGGTAGTTATATCGACTAATGTAGTGAAACAAACCGAATCAGCTCGACGAGGTAGTACAACGGCCGTTGCGGAAGAAAATATTTTACGCAGTCTCTTGGAACATCCCGAGTCGTACGGTCGTATTGAAGATAAAATGGAAGCTTCTTATTTTGTCGACCCTGTGAGACGAAGTATCTTCGAAGAGATTCACAGACAGTATACACAGACGGGCGGCTATTCCGTATCGTCCGTACGTGAAGGCCTGTCTACTGAAGGGGAGGCGGAAACGGCAAGGATTCTTATGTCCGATGAAGTGCCCATGGATGAACAGGTATTACTGGATTATGTATTACGTTTTAAGTTGCAGGCTTTACAAAATGATTATAAAGAGCACAGCGCACGGGCGGCTGAATACAGCATTCGCAATGATTTGCGGTTGAAAGACGAGTTAGCGGCATGTAAGCGCTTGGGAGAAGAGATTAAAACATTAATCTCTTCGTCAGGGAAAGGAGCACACCACTTTGGCAGCTAATAAAGATAAAGAAAAAGATCTGGAAACAACGGAAGAAACTCTTACGGCGGAAACCGATAAACCGGCTAAGAAAAGCGGTACTAAGAAGGCTAAAAAGAGTACGGGTAAAAAGGCTTCGAAAGGAACGGGGAAGAAAAAGAGCGATAAAAAGCAAATTTCCGAAGAAGAACGGAAGGCTCAGATTTTAGAGAAAATTAACGAATTGACGGAAAAGGGAAAACAGCAGGGAAGTTTATCCTATTCGGAAATTATGAATGCCATGGGCGACTGTGACATGACGGCTGATGAAATGGACAGAATGTATGAACATTTCACGGATAACGGTGTAGATGTGCTCGGCGAATCGGAGCAACTGAATGAAAATGAAAGTTTAAATGATGATGCCGATGAAGAGTCGGAAAACGAAACGGTAAATGTAAATTTATCCGTACCTGAAGGCGTCAATATCGATGATCCCGTACGCATGTATTTGAAGGAAATCGGCCGAGTTCCCCTGCTGTCGGCAGAAGAAGAAATTATGTTGGCCAAGAGAATCGAAGCCGGCAGTGCCGAAGGGGCAACACCTGAAGAAGTAAGTGTCGGAAAT
Source organism: Megasphaera sp. AF13-6AC (assembly GCF_027685385.1). NCBI lineage: Bacteria > Bacillati > Bacillota > Negativicutes > Veillonellales > Veillonellaceae > Megasphaera > Megasphaera sp. AF13-6AC. Next base: position 15,333 of record NZ_JAQCUN010000016.1, on the reverse strand, counting down.
ATTGCCAAGAAGAAGCTGACAGATGCCAACCTGCGCCTTGTTGTCAGCATTGCCAAAAGATATGTGGGTCGCGGTATGCTGTTTTTGGATTTAATTCAAGAAGGTAACCTGGGACTGTTGAAAGCTGTTGAAAAATTCGATTATAGTAAGGGCTACAAGTTCAGTACTTATGCTACGTGGTGGATTCGCCAGGCCATTACGCGTGCCATTGCCGACCAAGCACGTACCATCCGCATTCCCGTACATATGGTGGAAACGATTAATAAGCTTATACGCATTTCGCGCCAGTTGTTACAGGATAAGGGCAGAGAACCGTTGCCGGAAGAAATTGCGGAAAAGATGGGCGTACCGGTTGAACGTGTCAGAGAAATCATGAAAATCGCTCAAGAACCGGTATCATTGGAAACTCCTATCGGTGAAGAAGAAGACTCGCATTTGGGAGACTTCATTGAAGATCAGGAAGCCATAGCCCCTGATGACGCGGCTTCCTTTATCTTACTGAAAGAACAGATAGAAGATGTGTTCTCGTGTCTTACGGATAGAGAACGAAAGGTCCTTTACTTACGTTTCGGCTTGAAGGACGGCAGACCGAGAACCCTTGAAGAAGTGGGTCAACATTTTAACGTTACGCGTGAACGTATTCGCCAGATTGAAGGCAAGGCGCTCAGTAAATTGCGTAACTGGGGCAAGCGCGAAAAAATTAAAGACTTTTTATAAGATATAAGAGATGAAAAGAAGAGACCCGTGTCCGCACGGGCCTCTTCTTTGTGTTTACACTGAAATTTAGCGTTTATTTGTTTTACGAGAAAGGAAATCGCCGAAGGCTTGAATGGCGTTGACGCCTATGATTAAGATGACAATAGTCGCCAACATGACGTCCGTACGGAATCGCTGGTAGCCGTAACGAATGGCAATGTCCCCCAAACCGCCGCCGCCGACGGCACCGGCCATGGCGGAAGAACCGATAAGGCTGACGATAAGAACCGTAATGTTGTTGATAATAGTAGGCAAAGCTTCGGGTAACAAGACTTTGCGAATAATTTGAAAGGGAGTAGCGCCCATGGATTGAGCCGCCTCAATGAGACCGTAGTCGATGTCGCGTACGGACGTTTCGACCAAACGGCTGAGGAATGGAATGGCGACAATCGTCAAGGGAACGCAAGCCGCCAAGGTACCGATGGAGGTGCCGGCTACCAGTTTGGTAAAGGGAATGATGGCAACCATGAGAATGATAAAGGGCACGGAACGAATGATGTTGACAATCGTGCCGAAGACTCGGTTAATCGGTGCATTCTCAAGGATATGCCCCTTGTCTGTCGTAACCAAAAGAATGCCCAAGGGGATACCGATGCCGGTAGCAATGATTCCCGAAACGGCAACCATGAATATTGTTTCTTCTACGCCTTGTAATAAGAGTTTAACGATTTCCGGGGACATAGCCGAGGACCTCACTTTCTACGGGTAAGCTTTTAATATAATCAAAGGCCTTTACTTGATTTTCCAAGGAGCCGATAATAGTAAAAATCAGGTAGCCGAAGGGAATGTTTTGAATATAATCGATATTTCCGTACAAAATACTGATATCCGCATCGGAATGACGAATTACATTGGCAATGAGGGGATCGTTCGTAACTTGCCCCTTAAAGCGAACACGAATGAGCATATTGCGGCCTTCTTCGGGTTGATCCGTTACGCCCAGGCGTGTAATGCCTTGGGGGACTTCCGTGTTAATAACGGACTTAACGAATTCCTGCATTGTTTCCGATTGGGGATCCGTGAAAATATCGACAACAGAACCGCACTCTTTAATGTATCCGCCTTCAATAACGGCAACGCGGTCACAAATATCTTTAACAACCGCCATTTCATGAGTGATAAGGATAATCGTGATTTTTAAGCGTTTATTAATATCTTTTAAAAGCTCTAAAATAGAGGTCGTAGTTTGCGGATCCAAGGCGGAAGTGGCTTCATCGCATAAGAGAATTTTAGGATCGCTGGCCAATGCACGGGCGATACCCACCCGTTGTTTTTGTCCGCCTGAAAGCTGGGAAGGATAGTTGAACTTTCTGTCACTTAAACCGACGAGTTCTAAAAGCCCTTCCACCTTATTGGCAATAATGTCCTTCGGGGTGCATGTCAATTCCAAGGGGAAGGCGATATTGTCGAAAACGGTACGTGATGAAAGAAGATTGAAGTGTTGGAAAATCATACCGATAGATTTTCTTTCCTGGCGCAACTGGCTGTCGGAAAGGGACGTCATATCACGGTCATCAATAATAATATGGCCGCTTGTCGGTCTTTCAAGCATGTTAATGCAACGCACGAGGGTCGATTTACCGGCACCGCTTTTGCCGATAATACCGAAGATTTCTCCGGCCTTAATATTCAGGTCGATGCCTCTTAAAGCATTAACCTTCGTTTTAGTACCGTATACTTTGGTAACATTTTTTAAGGTTATCATGAAGGTCGCTCCTTTACGGGGATATAGCTAAATAAAGATAATAAAAAAGCCGTCAACAGGTGACGGCAGTACGTACATACGGCACTCATCTGTCGGAAATCCGCTGGACTTGGCACCTTCCCTTGCGGGGGTTGCCGCAGCATCATAGGGCCAGTCCCTCTGCTGCTCTGGATGAACGGCTATTTAATTACGGATTTGATAGTAGCATGAATTCCGCAACGTTGTCAACGAAAGATTGACAAAAATAAAATATTAAAATTAAGGGAAAAAGAAGGATTTCGGAAACTTATGTCGAATATTATAATTAAGAAGACAAAGAAACGAGTCTTCAGAAAGGATGGGATGTATTATGGCAACAAGTGTACGCGGTAAGAACCTTGAAATAACGGCGGCATTAAAGGATTATGTGCTGAAACACGAAAAGAAAATCATGAAATATTTCGATACTGATGTGACCTTACAGGCCATGCTTTCCGTCGAAAAAGAAAGAAAGATTGCGGAACTTACCCTGAGGGTAGACGGAGTCGTTCTGCGTGTCGTAGAAACGGGCGAAGATATGTATGCAGCCATTGATATCGTATTTGATAAGATGGTGCGGCAGATTCATAAATATAAGACCAAACTGGCCCGGCGCATTAAGGACGGGTCCTTCAAGCCGACCCTTGTCACGGAATCTCCCGAATCGGATGAAGCCTTTGAAGTTGTAAGAACGAAAACCTTTACTCCCCAACCCATGGATGTGGAAGAAGCCATCTTACAGATGAACTTGGTAGGACATGATTTCTTCGTATTTTTAAATGCCGACACGGATAAAATAAGCGTTGTTTACAAGAGAAAACACGGAAAGTACGGATTAATCGAGCCGGAAGCTTAAACATATGATTACAAAAGTGTAAAATAATATCCAATCCCCCTTGTCAAAGTTAAAATGACAAGGGGGATTTTTAATAAAAAAGTCTATAGAATCACGGTTGTTTATAAAATATACTAATTAATGGTTTGGCATATTTTTATCTTATTAATACTCAATTGACCGTCATATAGGCATGCAGTAAGATAATACCTGTTAAGTATAATACGCGTATAGTTGTTTTAAGAAAATTCTTTTTTGCAATACGGGAAGAAAAAGCTTAATAGAAGCTGTTCCGGAAGACCTACTATAAAGAAGAGATACTATTTTATGCGTATTCTACAATAATTACAAAGGAGTTGTCATATGTTTACACGTAGATTTTTAGCAGTATTGGCCCTGGGGGCAAGTCTTGTTTTTACGGCAGCCTGCGGTAACGGCGGCAATACGGCGAAGGAAAAGACGGATATTACCTTTTTCGGCTCGTCAACCTTGGCTCCGGTTGTCACTAAAGCGGGTACGGCTTTTACGGAACAGTACGGTAAATGGAACAAGGCGGACTCGTCTTTGCCCGATGCGGATATTGTAATTAACGTTACGTCCGGCGGTTCCGGTGCAGGCATTAAAGCACTGCTTGACGGTACGGCCGACTTCGGCTTGGTGGCCAGAGAAGTAAAGAGTAGCGAAAAAGAAAAAATAAAAAACTATCAGGAATACAAGGTGGGTATCGATGCATTGACCATTGCCGTCAACCCCAACAATCCCATTGCTAAAATTAAGGATAATTTGACGAGTGATCAAATAAAAAAGATTTTCTCCGGTGAATATAAGACTTGGAATGAAGTGGATCCGTCCCTGCCGGCAACGGAAATTGTCGTTGTAACGAGAGATTTGGGCGGCGGTGCTCATGAAGTATTCCAGGAAAAAATTATGGGGGATACGAAGGTTACGGATAAGGCCATCCAGGCTCCGTCCATGGGAGCTCTCGTAGCCAAAATTATTGAAAATGAAAATGCCGTAGGCTACGCTTCTTACGGGGTAGCTAAGCAAAATGAAGGAAAAATTTTTGCTTTAAAAGTTGACGGTGTCGCAGCTACACCGGAAACGATTGTTGACGGCTCGTACAAGATTCAGCGTCCGTTACTTATCGTCGGTAGCGGTGAACTTACAAAGGTTCAAAGGGCCTTTATGGACTATCTGCGTTCCGATGCGGGACAAAAGCTGATTGAAGCTATGGGATTTATTCCTGTAAAATAGGTTAAAAGAGAACGGACGATTTTCGTCCGTTCTCTCTCTTACGGGGGAGTGTATGAAAAAGAGTGAAAGATTCATTCAATACAGTGTGACGGCAGGGGCCTGGTTCGTCATCGGTCTTTTTGTCTTTTTATTCTTCTTCATATGTCATGAAGGATTGCCTGTAGGCGAAGAAACCGATTGGTTGACCTTCCTGCTTTCTCGCAACTGGAATCCCTTGGGAAATCCGCCTGAGTTGGGGATTTTTCCCATGATTTGCGGCAGCTTGTATGTATCCTTATTGGCCGTTTTGTTGGCAGTTCCCGTAGGTGCGGGATGCGCCCTGTTTCTTTCTTTTTTTGTATCTGCCCGTATACGAGACATACTCTTGGCTTTTATTGACATGTTGGCGGGAGTTCCTTCCGTTATTTTCGGGTTTATCGGTTTAACCGTTGTGGTGAATCGAATCGGTAGGATGTTTGAGTTGGCATCCGGCGAGTCTATACTGGCTGCCGCACTTGTCCTGGCCGTTATGTTGCTACCTTTTGTCGTATCTACTTGTGTCGAGTCTATCGGTGAGGTGCGTCGCTTGTACGAAGGCGCATCACTGGCGTTGGGAGCCGATATGATGTATTTTATACGCCGGCTTGTCTTACCTTATATGCAAAATGCCGTTATCGGTGCCTGGATATTATCCTTTGCACGGGCGGCGGGAGAAACGATGGCCGTCATGATGGTTATGGGGAATGCGGTCATTATGCCCGAGCTTTTGGGCAAGGGCGAATCCGTACCGTCTCTTATTGCCTTGGAGATGGGCAGTGCCGAGTACGGAAGTCTGCATTACAGTGCCTTATATGCTGCCGGTGCCGTACTCTTGTTTTTACTTCTCCTGTCCGGTCTTTTATTAAGAGTTGTACGACATAAGAAGAGGAGTTTCCGGGGATGTTAAAAAAGTTGCTTTCCCTCTATATTTGGATATGCGGATTATTGACAGTAGGAGTGACATTTTTCATCTTTTTGTACATCTTGGCCGAGGGTGAAGCGTACTTAAGTCCGTCCTTTATTCTTGATTTTCCTTCAGGGACACCGTTAGGAACGGCAGGCGGTATTTTTCCGGCCATTGTGGGCTCCCTGTTATCCGGCGCGGTAGCGGCCGTGTGTGCATCCTTAGGTGCGACACTCTTGACCGTGTGGGCTGTATTCATTTGCAAGAATAGACGATCATATGAGGTTTTTCGCTTTTGTACCGAGTGTGCTTCCGGTATACCGTCCGTCTTGTTAGGTCTTTTCGGGTACAGTATTTTTCTTATTCATTTAGATATACATAAGAGTGTGTTGACGGCGGGTATGACGTTGGGAATCATGATTATTCCTTTTATTACCGTCCGTTTGGAAAAAGTGTTTCGTGAATATCCTGTGGACCGCATCGAGGCTGCCAGAGCCTTAGGTATAGGAGATATGCATATTGTGGCTACCTTGGTTATAGGTACGAGAAAGCAGGAGTTCTTTTCAGCCGTAGCCTTGGCTACGGCCTATGCCATGGGAGCGGCGGCACCGGTCATGTTTACGGGCGCCGTCTTGTTTACAAGAAGGCTCCCGGGACTTACGGATCCCTTTATGTCCCTGCCTTACCATTTATATTTATTGGTAAGTGAGGGATACTCCGTGTCCTTGGCATACGGAACGGCATTCGTTCTTATAGTAATGCTTTTGATTGTTAATTGTATTTGCAGATTTGCATTAAAGCGGGGAAAATAATGAAGGCTCATATTCGTATAGAAGGCTTACGGGTAGGGACAAAGCATAAGGATATTTTAAAAGATATCGACTTAATCGTACCCGAGCGGGCCATAACGGCTATTATCGGTATGTCCGGATGCGGAAAATCCACGTTGTTGCATAGCCTGAATCAAACCCTGGGTGACGGCGTACGTATTCATGGCGGCAAGATTTTTTTAGACGACATGGATATATCCGGCATGGATGTGGGTGAGCTTCGGAAAAAAGTAGGGCTCATAGGGCAGCAGCCGACAGTCTTTCCTTTTTCTCTTATAAATAATATGCTTTATGCACTGAATTATCATCGTAAGGGAACGACGTTACAGCGGCGGGAAACAGCCGTTGAAGCTTTAAAAGCGGCGGGGCTGTATGATGAAGTCAAAGATATGTTGGACTCACCGGCCGGGTCTTTGTCGGGAGGCCAGCAGCAACGCTTATGCATAGCTCGTGCCTTGGCTTTGGATCCTCAGGTTTTATTACTTGATGAACCTTGTTCGGCTTTGGATATCAAAAGTACCTTGCGTATTGAAGAGACACTGAAAAAACTGAAAGACCGCTGTGCCGTTTTAATAGTGACGCACAATCTGTCACAGGCGAAGCGACTGGCCGACTATGTTGTCTATATGGAAAAGGGGCAAATCATAGAGCGACGTACCACTGAGGATTTGTTTTCTCATCCCGAACGAGAAGAAACAAAAACCTATTTGAGTTATATTCAATAAGTGTGCGAAGGGGAGCGTACCTTTTCGCACCGTTATTTAAAGGAACCCGACACAATGCAAAAGGTGTTCCTTGTTTATGTAAAGGGGGATTTAAAATGGTAAAAGTAAATGCAGTCGGAATGGCATGCCCGTTACCCGTGATTGAAACACGTAAGGCTTTAAGAACGGAAGATGTCGTAGAAACGACGGTAGATAACAAAATCGCTACGGAAAACTTGCGCAAAATGGCGGCGGAACTCGGCTATGCTTATGAATTAAAAGAAGAAAGTGCCGATCGTTTTGTCGTAACCGTTACCAAGACTGAAGGCGAACAAGCGGTTCAAGTACCTGCAGCGGATAAGTATACGGATGAATATATTGTCGTCATCGATTCGCCTACCATGGGTAAAGGCGATGAACAGTTGGGTAAGAATCTGATGAAAGGATTCATTTATTCTTTGACGGAACAAGATGTGCTGCCGCGCCGCATTATTTTCTATAACGGCGGGGTACCTCTTATTACTAAAGACTCGGAAGTATTGGAAGATTTGCAAAAGATGGCGGCTGCCGGAACGGAAATCTTCGGCTGCGGTGCCTGCCTCAACTTCTACGGCCTGACCGAGAAGGTCGCCGTAGGAGAAGTTACGAATATGTATGCCATTGTTGAGATGATGCGTAAGGCTTATCGCATCATTAAACCGTAATGACTACGGAACGTTATGGCGTAGCCCTGCTGAAAAACACGCGCGATGCCATGGTCATAGAAGAAAGGGCTAAAAAAGAGGGCTTGGCAGTACGCATTATACCGACACCTTCTAAAATATATGCCAGTTGCGGCTTTTCATTAAAGTACGAATTGAATGAAGAAGGAGCTTTAAAAACGCTTTTGGAAGAAGAAATGCTTTCCTGTGACGGCTTTTACCATGCTGAAAAAGAAGGCTTGTCCGTTACATACCGTGAAGTATAAAATAGAACGGTACACTCTATTACAGTAGAAAGTTGGTGCCCATAGTGAAAGAAAAACGGAATGTATTGGCCTCTCTTCCGAAGGTGGACGTGTTTTTGAGTCGTTCCGATATGACGGCCTTAGCCGACTCGTACTCACCCCTTCTTGTAAAAGACGCTTTGCAAAAGGTGTTGGCCACAATAAGAGCGGATGTTTTAAATAAAAAGATAACGGACGTGCCTGCTGATGAAGAAGTGGCCGCTCTCGTATCAAAGCAGATCAAAGATCGCGAGGCCTTTCGCCTGCGCCGCGTCATCAATGCGACGGGTACGGTGTTGCATACGAATTTGGGGCGTTCCGTCTTGAGTGAATCCGTATGCCTGCATGTGGCGGCCGTAGCCGGGTATTACTCTAACCTGGAGTATGATATTGCTCAAGGCCAACGAGGTTCACGCTATTCTCATTTGACGGATATGCTCAGAGAACTTACGGGTGCGGAAGACGTTCTTGTCGTCAATAACAACGCAGCGGCCGTTATGCTGGCCTTAAATACGCTGATAAAGGGAAAAGAAGTGGTTATTTCCCGTGGCGAATTGGTCGAAATCGGCGGTAAGTTTCGTATTCCTCAGGTTATTGAGCATAGCGGCGGTCATATTTGTGAGGTCGGGACGACCAATAAGACGCACTTGTCCGATTATGCCGGGGCCATCGGAGAGGAAACGGGAGCTCTTATGAAGGTGCACACCAGTAATTACCACATAGTGGGATTTACGGAAAGCGTACCTATGGAAGACATGTCCAAACTGGCTCATGATCACGGGTTACCGTTAATTAACGACTTGGGCAGCGGCCTTTTAATCGACATGACTCGTTTCGGCTTGCCTTATGAACCTACTGTAAAGGAAGCGATTGCCAAAGGGTGTGATATTGTAACCTTCAGCGGTGATAAGCTCTTGGGCGGTCCTCAGGCGGGAATTATTGTAGGTAAAAAAGAATATATTGAGGCGATGAAAAAGAATCAACTTCTCAGGGCTTTGCGCGTCGATAAGATGACTATTGCCGCTTTAGAAGCGACTTTTCGCTCCTATTTGGATGAAGAACGGGCCATTCGGGATATTCCCGTCTTGCAAATGTTGGCCCTGACCAAGGACGAAGCACAAGAAAAGTGCGGTCGTTTTATTCGCGTTCTTGAAGAAGAACAGCTTCCCGTTCGTTGGAAGGTGGAAGAAGTGACGGACATGGTCGGCGGCGGTTCTTATCCCGAGTATAATATGCCCGGCTATGCCGTAGCCTTGGACATCGACGGGATGACGGCGGCGGAGGCGGAAAAGCGTCTGCGTGAAGCGGATATTCCCGTTATTGTGCGAGTACAGCATGATAGCGTTCTAATCAGTGTACGAACCGTTCAGGAAGATGAATTTATTATTATTTGTCGTACCTTGGCAAGTGCTTGCAAGTAGGACGATGGGGGAATTTTTACATGGAAGACAATATGAGTAAGAGACATAAAGTTTTATTTCCTTTAATTTTTGCTATTGTGGCTGTAGTCGGGCTCTTTTATGTCAAATGGGATCCGTACTATGCCAAGGCTTTCGTAGCGGCAGCCAAGGGAAGTATCGGCTCATCTATTATTACGGGAACGTCGGCACAGGCGCCGGAGCCGTCCGTGCAAGCGGCTCTCGATTATGCGTCGGCTTATTTTACAGCCGTTTGGAAGGCTGTTGTCTTGGGCCTTCTTGTCGGTTCGTTAGTGCAAGTGCTTATACCTCGTAAGTGGGTAACCCGGTTTATGGGGGCCAATGATTTTGCATCGAGCCTGCGTAGCGGTGCGGCCGCCCTTCCGGGGATGATGTGTACCTGCTGTGCCGCTCCCGTTACGGAAGGTCTGCGTGCTCGTTCGGCATCGGTTCGTTCCGCCGTTACCTTCTTTTTGGCCAACCCGGTTCTCAATCCGGCGACTATCGTGTTCATGGGCTTTGTCCTTTCGTGGGAGTATGCGGCTTTTAGAATCGTAGCCGGGATTATTACCGTTTTCTGTGTTTCCTGGTTGGCCGGTAAGGCAGCCGGTGAAGAAGCGGTAGTGTCGGAAAAAGACTTGGCTTTAAAAGATAAAGAAGATGCAATGGAAAGCTTCATGCTTCGTTGGATGAAAAGTTTGTGGAAATTGATTCTTCATACCATACCGGCTTATTTAATCGTCGTCTTAGCCTTGGGTTTTGCCCGTGCCTGGCTGTTCCCTACAGTCGGCAGTGAATGGGGGAACGATATTTTCGTAATTATCGGCTTGGCTCTGGCCGGCACCTTATTCGTCATCCCTACGGCAGCGGAAATTCCGGTTGTACAAACCTTACTGGCTGCCGGTTTATCGACCGGTCCGGCCGTAACCTTAATGATGACATTACCGGCTGTAAGCCTGCCGTCTCTGCTTATCGTCAAGAAAGCATTTCCTACAAAGGCTTTGTTTACGATTTTCTTCGGTGTCGTCATTATCGGTATCATTTGCGGTCTTATAGCCCCGTATATTTTAGGATAAGATCATAAGGAATTTACAGTCTGTCGAGGCGCACGCCTCGACATGGCTGTTTATTTTTGCATATAAAATCATAAAAAGCGGAGGTATTTAATGATGGCAGACAGACATGAAATGTGGAAAGAGTTGGGAATGGACCTGGAGGCTCACGATACTCTGTGTTCCGTATTACCGCAGGCATTCGGGGATATTTACTTGTCCCAAAATAACAGACCGGAAGGCATGGCTTTTTGGGATATGGTTGTCTCGGATATTCACGGCATTCGTCCGGCCGAATTGATTGAAGCGCAAAAACAGGGGCGTAAGGTCTTCGGTACCTTCTGTCTTTATGTGCCCGACGAAATTATCGTAGCGGCTGACGGTATCGTTACAGGTCTTTGCGGCGGCTCTCAGTTCTGGGTTCCTGCGGGGGAACAGGTTTTACCGAAGAGTATGTGTCCTTTGATCAAGGCTTCTGTAGGAGCCCGAATCGGTCGCACCTGTCCGTTCTTCCGTATTGCCGATATGTACGTAGGCGAAACGACTTGTGACGGTAAAAAGAAAGCGTACGAAATCCTCGGCCGCGACGTACCCATGCATGTTATGGATATGCCGCAAATGAAACGACCCAAAGATATTGAAAAATGGGCCGGGGAAATTAAGGATTTCAAGGCTGTTGTAGAAGAATTTACGGGTAATGAGGTAACACCTGAGAAACTACATGCTGCGACGGTTCTTCTCAATAAGAGACGCAAGGCTTTGGAAAGAGTCTTTGCCTGTCGTAAGGCCGACCCGGCCCCCATTAGCGGTAAAGATGCCTTGCTGATGATGCAAATTGCCTTCTTCGACGATCCGCAGCGGTGTACGGATATGGCCAATGCTTTGGCCGATGAACTGGAAAAACGAATTGCCGACGGCGTAGGCGTAGCCCCTGCAGGTACAAAGCGTATCCTTTTGGCCGGTACACCTATGGCTATTCCCAATTGGAAGATGCATCACTTGGTAGAAACGTCGGGTGCCGTCGTTGTCTGTGAAGAGTGTTGTACCGGTACGAGGTACTTTGAACATCAAGTGGATGAAACACCGACGGATACGGACGGTCAAATCATGGCCTTGGCACAACGATACATGAAAAATAACTGTGCCTGCTTTACACCCAATACGGGTCGTATTGACGACTTATTGCGTTTGTGCAAAGAGTATAAGGTTGACGGCGTAATTGATGTAAACTTGAAATTCTGTACCCTCTATGATACGGAAAGCCGAGATGTACAAGCAGCCTTAAAGGATGCCGGTATTCCGTCTTTGCACATTGAAACGGATTACGATGATCACGATGCGGAACAATTGCGTACGCGTATCGGTGCTTTTATTGAAATGTTGGGATAAAATGAAAAAATATGATTGGTATATTCTCTTTAAAAATCATACAGAGGCCATGACTTTATACAGAGGGCTGAAAGAGGCGAAAATAGCGGTACGAATTTCACCGACACCCAGGCAAGCTTCCTTATGTTGCGGCGTGTCCATACTCATTGCCGATGAAGATATGGCATCGGTACGACGGTATTTAGAAAAAACGGGAGCTTTGCATGAAGAGATCGTCTGCCTGCCTTGTCAAATTGAAGAGAAACGCGATCGGTTTTGCTAGGCGACTCGGTATAAATATGACAAAATATTAAGATAAACCCTTGTTTGCCGAAACATTCATATGTTATACTTAAATACAAATCGTGATATTATTCACGAATCAAATAAACAGGTCGGTCGGGAAGGCCGAGTTATACGGGAGGTATACATATGTTGGCATCCAAGTTATATGCGCCTACGTTGCGGGATGACCCTGCCGAAGCGGACGTAGCCAGTCACAAGTTAATGTTGAAAGCCGGTATGTTGCGTAAAAATGCAGCCGGACTGTATTCGTTCCTGCCGTTGGGCCGTAAAGTTTGCCTTAAGGTTGAAAACATTATTCGTAAGGAAATGAATCGCTCCGGGGCTCAGGAAGTTATGATGCCCATTGTACAGCCGGCGGAAATCTGGCGTGAAACGGGTCGTTGGGATGTATACGGACCGGAAATGTTTAAATTAAAGGATCGGCACGATAATGAGTATTGCCTCGGGCCTACGCACGAAGAGTTAATTACGACCCTTGTCCGGAATGAATTACGGTCGTATAAACAGCTTCCTGTCAACCTTTGGCAGATGCAAAATAAGTACAGAGATGAAATCAGACCCCGTTTCGGCTTAATGCGCAGTCGTGAATTTGTCATGAAGGACGCCTATTCTTTTGACGTCGATCGTGAAGGCATGATTAAGAGTTACGAAACGATGTATGACGCATACAGCCGTATCTTTACGGAATGCGGTATTGAATATCGTCCCGTTCTGGCCGACTCGGGCCAAATCGGCGGAAATTACAGTCACGAGTTCATGGCCCTTGCCAAGGCGGGCGAAGCGGATGTAGTCATTTGTACGAAGTGCGGTTTTGCGGCAAATGTGGAAAAGGCCGTTCCTAATACACTTATTTCCGAAGATGAAGAATTGCACGAAGCGGAACTTTTCGAAACGCCCGAATGTGCGACCATTCAGGACCTTGTCGAACAGGTAAAGGTACCTATTGAAAAGACGATTAAAGCCGTCGCATTTGATATTGACGGAAAGCTCGTTCTTACTATGGTTCGCGGAGACCACGAAGTAAATGACGTGGCTGTACAGAACTTGGTGGGAGGCAATGATGTTCAGGCGGCTTCTCCCGAATTACTCAGAGCTCACGGGTTGGAACCGGGATATATGAGTCCCCTGAACGCCGGACCTCAGAATGATGACTTTGTTATTTTGGTAGATGAAACGGCTATGCAGATTAAAAACGGCGTAACCGGTGCCAATAAACACGGCTATCACTATCGTTACGTAACGCCGGCTCGCGATTTTAAAGACGTGAAGACGGCAACGATTCGCCTTATTACGGAACAGGATGTATGCCCTGAATGCGGCGGCGAAGTCAAACTGACTCAAGGCATCGAAGTAGGACAGGTATTCGGTTTGGGTACGAAGTATTCCGAAAGTCTGAATGCGACCTTCCTTGATAAAGACGGCAAGGCTAAACCTTTCGTCATGGGATGTTACGGCATCGGAGTTACGAGAACCGTAGCGGCTACGATTGAACAGTTGCATGATGACAAAGGGATTATTTGGCCTGTTGCCACGGCTCCTTTTGAAGCCGTCGTCCTCCCGGTCAATATGAAAGATGAAGCCATCGTTTCCGTGGCTAAGAAACTGTATGATGAACTGCTCGATCTTGATGTAGATGTCTTGCTCGACGATCGGGATGAACGGGCGGGCGTTAAATTCAATGACGCCGACCTTATCGGCTATCCCGTACGTCTTACTGTTGGCAGCAAGGCTGCTGATGGGAAGGTGGAAGTTAAGATTCGTCGTACCGATGAAGAAGAAGAAGTTACGATTGAAGGAGCTGCTGAGCATGTGGCACGCCTTCTCCGTGACTTGCGTAAAAAACATTTGTAAAAAAGAGAACATACTTATCTTTAAAAGCGTGTATTATTATGTGAAAGAGCGTTACTTTCTGAAGAAAGTAACGCTCTTTTTGTAATTACGTAGAATTACACAGATTCAAGTAAAGGTTATAAATTTTAAATATTCAAAAGTCTGTAAATTCACTACAGACCTATATATTTATGTTTTCAGGACAAAACTCGTTGACATATTAGAGAAATGAATAAAATAATTAATTAATATATAAGTCTAAAAAGGATAAATACATGGTGAAAATGAGTAGGGGAGCGGCCTTTGTTAAATAATGTTAATTTTATCACTAAGTAATTGTAAAAAAGCTTGTGAAAGTTTATGGCTTATGCTATTATTACAAAGGCAGATGGTAGGAATAAGAATCGGTTAAAAATCTTTAGCCTTTTCAACGCTATTCATGCAATTTATTCTGTAAAATTAATCTGGGAATGGGGGTGAACAAATAAGTGTCAGAAATCAAAATACCTCTCAAAATGCATGTAGGAGGTCCTTGTAGTCCGATTGTCAAAGTAGGCGATCGAGTATTACGCGGTCAATTAATCGCGGAACCTTCCGGTTTGGGTGCTAATATCCATGCTAGTTATACGGGCGAAGTTACGGCTGTGACGGAAACGGACATCGTAATTAAAGCGGATGACAAGCAGAATTTTGACGAATACGTTAAAATTCCGGATACGAAGACGAACCTCGAAGCCATTGCTGCCGCCGGCGTTGTCGGGGCAGGCGGGGCAGGTTTCCCGACAGCTGTAAAGCTGAAGACGGAAATTCCCCAAGGCTGTTTCATTGCAAACTGTGCCGAATGTGAACCTCTCTTGGCTCACAACATTCATCAGATTGAAACGGATGCGGCTCAGTTAGTTCGCGGCGTCAAGTATGCCATGGAAATTACGAAAGCTCCCAAGGGCTATATCGCCATTAAACCGAAGCACAAAAAAGCGGTTATTGAACTGATTAAGGCTTGCCGTAACGAAGACAACATCGATGTCTTCCGCCTGCCCGATATGTATCCGGCCGGTGACGAACGTGTTATCGTTCGTGAAGTTATGGGCATTGAATTAGAGCCCGGTCAGTTGCCCGGTACAGTAGGCGCTTGTATCGACAATGCGGAAACGTTAAAGAATATTGCTTTGGCAATTGAAGAACGTAAGCCCGTTATCGATAAAGATATTACCGTATCCGGCCGTGTAGCACACAAGGAATCCGTCTTCGTTGACGTTCCTATCGGAACGCCTATGGGCGACTTGATTGAACGTGCCGGCGGTTTTATCAACCCGCACGGTGAAATCGTCGTCGGCGGACCTCAAACGG
>NZ_JAQCUN010000159.1:0-2515 GCF_027685385.1 Megasphaera sp. AF13-6AC | reverse complement strand
TCTTCACCGCTAAAATACTGTTCCAGTATATGCGACATAATGTCGAAGATACCGGCCACCATTTGATACTGAGGAAGGGTGTACGTATATTCGGGGTTCAGCACGGCAAATCTCGGGCACACCTGTTCGCCAAAGTTTCTGCCGACCTTGCGCTTTTGAGCCGTATTGGTAATAACAGAATTGCTGTTCATTTCCGAACCCGTACCGACCATGGTCAATACACAACCGACGGGCACAATATTCTCGGACGGTTTTTCACGACCTGCAAAGAATTTTTCCCACGGATCGCCTTCCGTATGAACGGATACGGATACGGCCTTAGCATAATCGATAACCGAACCGCCGCCGACGGCAAGCAGTAAATCCGCCTTGTGATTTCTGGCTATTTCTCGACCTTCCAATACTTTATCCAGCGTAGGGTTAGGCATAACGCCCGCATCTTCAACTACATTCTTATCGTTTTCTTTTAAAATTTCCATTACGCGGTCATATATACCGTTCTTTTTAATAGAGCCGCCGCCGTAAATAAGCACAACGTTCTTCCCGTATTTGGGGAGTTCTCTGTGTAAATAATCCATCGCCTTATTACCGAAGTATAAAGCCGTAGGATTTTCATATTTAAAATTTCCTAACATAATAGTCCTCCTTCATAAAGGGCATACGGTACACTTGTTCATATGCATTTTTAGACATGCAGTCATATTTATTATACCGAATATATCGTCCTTTTAACAATCTATAGCCATACAAGTATTGCAATAGATACTACAAAGGGACTCGCTTATAAGCGAGTCCCTTTGTAGTATCCGTCCGGAGAAGGTACATTCCTTCATACCCGAACGGACTTATATGGATTATTCGCCGTCAATAGCGACGGAATCCGACAAAATAGGATCTTCTTCCTCGTACTCAACGAGAGAAATAGGCTTAACAACCTTTACCTTACGATAACGGCTCATACCCGTACCGGCAGGAATCAGCTTGCCGATAATAACATTTTCTTTTAAGCCGAGCAAGGGGTCAACCTTCCCTTTAATAGCAGCGTCCGTAAGTACGCGAGTCGTTTCCTGGAAGGACGCGGCGGATAAGAAGGATTCCGTAGCCAAGGCCGCCTTGGTAATACCGAGGAGCAGAGCCTTGCCTTCCGCCTGTTTACCGCCTGCAGCCTGAATGCGACGATTCATTTCTTCGTAAGCATTCAGTTCTACATAGTCTCCCGGCAATACATCCGCATCACCGGCATCTTCAATCTTCATCTTACGTAGCATCTGGCGAACAATAACTTCAATGTGCTTATCATTAATTTCAACACCTTGAGATTTGTATACCTTTTGCACTTCATATACCAGGTAACGCTGCGTAGCTTCGACACCCTGAATTCTCAGGATATCATGGGGATTAATGGAACCGGCCGTAATACGGCTGCCCTTTTCAATAACATCGCCTTCATGAACTACCAAATGAGCTCCGTACGGAATGGTGTAACTCCGTTCGTCACCGTCTTCAGCCGTAACATGAACGATATGAATATCCTCATGATCTTCTTTTTCCGTAATCGTAACAACGCCGTCAATTTCCGTGACAATAGCATTGCCCTTCGGTTTACGGGCTTCAAACAATTCTTCGACACGCGGCAAACCTTGAGTAATATCGCCTGCCGATGCAACGCCGCCGGTGTGGAAGGTACGCATAGTCAACTGTGTGCCCGGTTCACCGATGGATTGAGCCGCAATGATCCCGACCGACTCACCTACATTGACCTTACCGCCCGTGCCGAGGTCACGACCGTAGCATTTAGCGCAAACGCCGTAACGGCTATGGCAAGTAAGAACGGAACGAATACGGACTTTGTCGTAATACTTAACGACTTCCTTCGCCTGTTCTTCCATAATTTCTTCATTAATGGGAACAATCACTTCGCCCGTATCCTTATTGAATAAGGTTTCCGCAGCCGTTCTGCCCACAATCCGGTCTTCCAAAGGTTCGATAATGCCGTCGCCTTCAACAATAGCCGTAACTTCAACACCGCGAATATCATTGTTGCGAACCTTGACTTCTTCTACATCACTCAAAAGAATCCGTTCAATCGCCTCTTCCGTAAGAGCCGTGCCGGCCGGGCAAATTTCCGTACCCATGGAATCATAAACTGTACGTTCCACCGTCTTGCCGAGCATATTTTCTACCATAGCTTCTCTCAAGGCGTCACGAATGCTGTCTTCCGGTGCACCGAGCATGACGTTTTCAATCTTATTCGTATGATTGAGGTCGTCATTAATGTCCATCTGACTGCCGCGCAAGGATAACTTGGGAATTTTGTATTCAATAACCGTATCGAGATCGTCATTGGTCAGAACGTGATCTTCCGCAAACAGAAGTTCTCCCGTTTCTTCGTCCACTACGTCGCGTGCCAATACGCGACCGATCAATTTTTCTCTCAACAAGTTGACTGCCTGACGTACCGAGCCTGCGAGTCGAGCGCGTTCGCGAATGAGGTCCAAGCCGAATACGTCGCAAT
>NZ_JAQCUN010000158.1:2144-2523 GCF_027685385.1 Megasphaera sp. AF13-6AC | reverse complement strand
AACGTCACAAGGAACGGAAAATTTTTGACGTTGAACAGGAAAAAGACGCTTTAGGTGAAGGCATTGCAGGGGCGGCAACAGCTGTAACTGCCGAAGGGGCGGCTGAAGATAACGGGGAAGGTATAGAAACGCCGTCTATAAGTTCTTCGTCACACGTCGAGTCGGAACGTACGGACCAAGTCGGTGCCGAAGATAATGACTCCTTCGAGGATGAATACGGAACACCTTGTGATGAAGAGGAGTCGCAAGGAGACGTACCCGTGCCGGACGATGAAGACGTACCCGCACCTGAAGAAGATGAAGTCATGCCCAAGGCACCCGGCAACGGCATCGTAGAGCATAAAATTGTTACGACGGACGCACCCGGTGCGTATACTTC
>NZ_JAQCUN010000158.1:0-2134 GCF_027685385.1 Megasphaera sp. AF13-6AC | reverse complement strand
GGGTGAACACAAGGTCGTAGGCAGCCTCTTTAATCAGACGGAAGCCAAAATTGTTCAGATTGATGAATATCGCGTCGACTTCAAGCCGGAAAACTATCTGTTGTTGGCACCTCATATCGACCAGCCCAATATGATCGGTCAAATCGCGACCGTTTTAGGGGAAGCAAAGATCAATATTACGGGCATGCAGGTCGGCAATATGACACAAAAGGGAACGAATATTATGGCCGTTGCCGTAGAGGACGATATTCCTAATGACGTAATGGTAAAACTCCGCTCCATTAACGGTATTTTGGATATGAAACTCATTCATTGCGAACCGAACCAACAGGAGGCGTAAATGGTACGAATTATTCTGGTCCGTCATGGCGAAACAAAATGGAATATAGAAGGTCGTTATCAGGGACAGGAAGATACGGAGTTAAGTGAAAGAGGCTTGGAACAGGGGCGTCTGTTGGCACAGGGACTGAAGGACGTGCCTATTGACGTATTCGTGTCCAGTCCGTTGAAACGCTCCTTTATGACCGCTTCTTTTTGTGCCGAGTTGCACGGAAACACCGTAGCCAAAGATGAACGTCTGACGGAAATCAACCACGGTTTATGGGAAGGCAGGCTGGCTGGGGACATCGAGGCCGAGTATCCCGACGAGTTTGCCGCCTGGCACACGCAGCCCCATACGGTGCAAATGCCCGGAGAAGGCGGAGAATCGCTGGAAGACGTGAGAGTGAGAGTGCGTGCGGCCTTTGACGACTATACGCAAAAGTATGCGGAAAAGACGGTTCTCGTAGCAGCTCACGATGCGGTGAACAAGGCGGTTATCTGTGACCTTTTGGGTTTATCGCAAGCGGCTTTTTGGCAAATAAAACAGGATAATACATGTATTAATGTTCTGGAAGAACAGGACGGCCGTTGGCGGCTGGTGTTATTGAATTCAACTACTCATTTGGGATATTTGTTCAGCGGAATCGAACAAAAAGGGTTGTAATCGTATAAAAAAGGAGCGGTATTATGTTAGACATTAAATTTATTCGCGAACATACGGAAGAAGTAAGACAGAATTTGAAAAATCGTCATGCACAAGTCGATTTGGATGCCCTGTTGGAAGCCGACGCTCGCCGTCGTGAACTTTTGGGCCAGGTTGAGGCCATGAAAAATCGTCGCAACGACGTAACTAAAGAAATCAGCGTTTTAAAGAGAAATAAGGAAAATGCGGACGAAAAGATTGCGGCTATGAAAGAATTGGGCGACGAAATCGCAGTTTTAGACGGTAAGGTTAAGGAAGCGGAAGAACAGATGTTGGCCGTTCAGCTCATGATTCCCAACATGTGCCACCCGTCCGTTCCCGTAGGCAATGATGACAGCGACAACCCGGAAGTTCGTAAGTGGGGCGACGTGACGACCTTTGACTTTGAAGCGAAGAATCATTGGGAAATCGGTGAACATTTGGGTATCCTTGATGCGGAAAGAGCCGGTAAGGTAGCAGGGTCGCGTTTTTATTTCTACCTCGGTGCCGGTGCTCGTTTGGAACGGGCCGTATACAACTTCATGCTCGATATGCACACGGAAGTGGACGGATATACGGAAGTCATTCCTCCGTATATCGTCAACCGTGATTCCATGTTGGGAACCGGTCAGTTGCCGAAATTCTATGAAGATATGTTCCGCATTGAAGGACAGGAAATGTTCATGATTCCTACAGCGGAAGTGCCGCTAACCAACTACTATCGCGGAGAAATTATTGACGGTAATAAGTTGCCCGTATATTTGACGGCCATGACTCCCTGCTTCCGTGCCGAAGCGGGTTCGGCCGGTCGCGATACGCGCGGCCTTATTCGTCAGCACCAGTTCCACAAGGTAGAAATGGTAAAATACGTAGCTCCTGAAACGAGTTATGATGAATTGGACAAGTTGACGAACAACGCCGAAGCTATTTTGCAGGCTCTGAAACTTCCTTATCACGTTGTTTGCCTGTGCACGGGTGATATCGGCTTCTCGGCAGCCAAGACTTTCGATGTGGAAGTATGGTTCCCGGCGCAAGGTAAGTACAGAGAAATCTCTTCGTGCTCCAATACGGAAGACTTCCAGGCACGTCGTGCCAATATCCGCTTCCGTCGCGATGCCAAATCGAAGCCGG
>NZ_JAQCUN010000157.1:1915-2555 GCF_027685385.1 Megasphaera sp. AF13-6AC | reverse complement strand
TTTGCTCACTTTTGTACTTTTAGCACTTTTAGACACAATACTCATTTTTAATGCTACTATCAGGCCTTACACTTTGAGTTTGCTCTAGTTCGATTTGCAATATATCGCACTTGGTAAACGAAAGCCCAGTTTCAATTTCCTTTGAGAAATTCTCATCCTCAATTTTAGCGTAATATTTATTATCTCCGGACTGAAATCTCCACTTCAAATTCTCAAAATCCACTGTTAAAATTCGCACCCATTGAGCATATATTTGTATACTTATGTCTTCTTTAGGCATGTTAACTCCTACTGAAAACTCGACATCCACCGACTCTGCCTTATTAATACCCTGAATAGCATATCCATATTTATTTCTAACTTCAAATGCATCGATTCCATCTCGACGGACGGGTGACAATCATATAGTTTAAACTTTCTCTAATAACAACAGATTGATACAGAGTAATAATGTTTATATTTACATTTTCCGCTTCATTTCCGATGGAAACGGTGTACATGTCGTTTCCATGTTTTGTGATTTTATCAATTTTTCGGTTTTTAATCCATTTCATAAAATTAATTACAAACGGTATCCCTACAATGCTTTAAATCGTCTAATCCAAAAATAGATAGCATGTCTCCTACGCTCGTATAATTA
>NZ_JAQCUN010000157.1:0-1905 GCF_027685385.1 Megasphaera sp. AF13-6AC | reverse complement strand
TACGCTCGTATAATTATTAAACAAACTTTGTAATTGTTCGATTATTGTGCGAATAATATCCAATTTGGTTTTAAATGAGTCCTTTTGAAAATCCGCATTCACTTTCGCGGCAATCCGTGAGTTATCGTGGTTAAGAGCTTTATTTGTCTAGTTCACAAGAGTTCCAAGTGCCATCAGGGCGGGACCCAAGATGCTGACATCCATTATTCCATCACCCGCTGCTGAGCCAGTATATGCAATTGTTATGTTGTTCTTATCATTTCTCATACGAACCAGTCTGTTGGTATGTTGTACAATCAACACCACTGCTTCATCAAAACCAATATATTGTTCATCCCTCATCTCCTTGATTTTAAGTACAAAAAAAGCACTCATTTCGAATGCTTTAATATACCAACTCCGTTAATTCAGAGTCGTGATATTGGGTAAACCGCCACTTGCGCCTTACCATATATGTGTATATTCTTGCTGCTCTTAAAAAGTCGTCATCTGTAGGGTGTACAGGGTCGAATAAGAATGGAGTTCCTTGCAAAGACTCCGCACCAAACGTATCTTCATACAATTTAACAGCATTCATATATACCGATCTTGCGTCTCCCATTCTATCGCCCTCCTTTATGCTTTTAAAATCAACCCTACAATCAAATGTAACTACTCTTCATCGTCCATATTTTTTTATAAACAACCTTACCATTAATAATCTTTTGCTCTTGTCCGATTTGAGGCTCAAATAATGATTCTAAGCCCATACTCAACGCTTCATATCTCCTTACCGATATAAGGAGATATGAAGCTATCGGCTTTTGTCATTTCTGTATGCCTGTAATTATACCCGGGAAACAAATCCATTAATCGCACAAAATCCTCGCCCTCAGTACACTCTTCTATCCACTTATGAGAAATGCGAAGGGTATCTTTTATAATACTCGACCATATGCCCAATTTCATGAAAAGCGGTTGTTTTTCGCTCTCCATTCATAGCAATGGTCAGGTAATCAGCCTTGAAGTCGCCCGGTAGTTTATCATAATAATATTTACCGTCCCTTGATGCTCCGGGAACAAAGAAACCACGCGTTACCTTTGGCGTAAAGAATTTACGATTATCCTTCTTAACATAATCTAACCAAGCAGAAGGGTATACATCAAATGCACCTTGCAACATTTTTTTGTTAACAGGGTTAGAGCGCTCAGACCACATCGTTTTAGGAATAATTGAGCCAATTTCTCGATATTCACTAAACGCTTTTGCAAGAGCTTCTTTATCACCAACGTTATCAATAATGTTGTTTTTCTACGACCATCTTCCCTAAGTTAATCATATCCTTTGGAGTAGTGTTTTGCAAATCGATATTTTGTATTTGCTCACGCATCATATCCGTTGTAACAGGATCGGCCTTTGCTGTCACAGTAGAAATGCTGCATTTGACCTGCCTCCTTTTCGCATTCTCTTCCTTCGCCTTGCTGATGGTAGTTACTTTCTCCAGCCCTTCCAAACTTGCCGCTATGGTACTTCAGCAACAAGCATGTAGCGGCCACATTATCTCCTACAGCAACTTCATCAAGCTCATATAAATTGCCGTCATAAAATTAATGGACATAGTGAAATATCGCCGACAACCAAAACAAAATCTTCAAGACGAACAATAACCCTAGATAAAGAAACGTTAGCAATCTTAAAGGCTCATAGAAAAATAGTTGACACCAGGCGGTTCCAGCCCTTCGACTGGATCAACAACAATTTGGTTTTCCCCGGCCGTGACGGCGGTCCTCGTAATCCTGACGAGTTAACCAAGGTATCAATAGAATATGCCAAGAAGATAGACGTTCACGGCTTCTTCATGCACGGAACAAGGCATACTCATGCCACATTACTTATTGAAGTCGGCATGAATTTCAAAGTCATCC
>NZ_JAQCUN010000156.1:2149-2570 GCF_027685385.1 Megasphaera sp. AF13-6AC | reverse complement strand
CAATAGCCTTTTCGGCCTTAAATACTCCGGCATACACTTCGTCAAGCTTTTCCCGACCTATGTCACTGTATCCGTAACCACTGGATCCGGCAAAATGATAAGCCGAAAGACGAGCCTCTTTAAAAGCTTCCAAGACCTTTTGCGTATTCTTCAGCGCCGTATGGTCGATTCGTTCAAATTGTTCGGCACATTCTTTTAATGCTTCCCGTCTGATTTGTTCAATATCCACGTTATTTCACCCTTTGCTCGACTTTCGAGCCCCATTCATTTTCTATATCTTGAATAACGGCAGAGGCCAATTCATCTTCCGTTACAAAATCATCCTTTTCATACCATCGAATATACGGCATGCGCTTAAACCACGTCATTTGCCTCTTCGCAAAATGACGAGTTCTCTTCTTAATAAGCTCACTCGCCGCCT
>NZ_JAQCUN010000156.1:0-2139 GCF_027685385.1 Megasphaera sp. AF13-6AC | reverse complement strand
AAGCTCACTCGCCGCCTCTAGCGATAACTGACCGTCCAGATACAGGACCAGTTCCTTATACCCAATGGCCTTCATGGCCTGAGCTTCAGGCAACACGCCGTCTTGCAACAACTGCTGTACCTCGTCGATCCAACCGGATTCAATCATGGCATCTATCCGCTTTTCGATACGCTCATACAAGACCTGTCGCGGTAAGGATAAGCCAATGACGAAGGCATGATAAAGCGGACCGCCCGCCTTTTGCGGCATAACCGCCGCCGCACCTTCTCCCTTTTCAATTGCACCTACCAAGCGGACAAGCCGATGAGAATTGGACAATAACTCGTGCCAATCCGGAGGTTCGTATCCCGTTTTTTCTGTAATGTACGCTTTCAACTCTTCTTCCGACAAAGCGGCAATACGGCTCGAAGCGGCCTGCCGTTCTTCCTTGGAATGACGCTTCGCCTTAAACTCGTATCCTTCCAAAAGAGACTGTACGTACAGTCCCGTACCGCCGACGAGGATGGGAATCTTACCTCTTTCATGCAAGTCTTCAATCGTAGTCCGTGCCGCCTCTTGAAAGGCTGCAGCAGAAAAGTCTTCATTCGGTTCAATAATATCTATAAGATGGTGGCGATAGGTCGCCAGCTCATCCTTTGTCGCCTTAGCCGTACCGATGTCCATGCCCTTATATACTTGATACGCATCGGCCGATACTAATTCCGTTTGAAACCGTTCGGCCAGTTTAAAACTGAGCGCCGTCTTACCCACAGCCGTAGGACCGACGATGGCGATTATTTCATTCATTTACGACTACACTCCAATACGGCATAAGAAATACGGCTGTATCTTCCGCCGCCGACTTTGAAATTATCATATTTTCCGGTTAATCCCGAAAAGTCACGTCCCTTAATGACCACTCGTTTTCCGGCCTTGCAAAGAGCCAAATCTA
Source organism: Megasphaera sp. AF13-6AC (assembly GCF_027685385.1). Lineage (NCBI taxonomy): Bacteria > Bacillati > Bacillota > Negativicutes > Veillonellales > Veillonellaceae > Megasphaera > Megasphaera sp. AF13-6AC. Next base: position 1,208 of record NZ_JAQCUN010000156.1, on the reverse strand, counting down.
TCATATCCGTCGTCAAAGGGGCATGACAAACAACGTCACGTAACGGCGTAAAATTACTGCTTTCTTGAACGGGCCGGGTAAACATGGGATCAAAATAAATAATATCGTACGACTTATCCTCAATCGAAGTAAGGACAGACTCGTAAGTATCGTGCGACAGATGTATATGTCGTAAGGCCTCCGTTACATCCCGACGTTCATGTACATATCTGGAAAATCCCCATGCCGTTACTCTTGCAAGCAAAGGAGACGCCTCTACGGCATCGATACGCGATCCCCGAGGCAATCCGTAAGAGGCTACGAGAGCATCCGAGCCGAGCCCGCAAGTGCAGTCCAAAAACTTAACGGGTCCCGTAGCGGCGACGGCATCAAGAAATCTATCGCCCTTACCCGAATCGATTTGACGGATACGTAACTCCGCCATACTGGGATGAAAGTGATGACTACCGCCTTCAGTTCGTATTTCAGGTCCCATGTTCGTATATATAATCAGGTTTTCATACAGATTGTGAAGTTCTTCTTCCCTTCGTCCTTGGCGAGGTACAAAATGGGCGTCGACCTCATCGGCCCATGCTTTCGCTTCGTCTTTTAACGATACTTCACCTTTTAAAGACGTAGTCACATAAACAGGTACCCTTTCCATCTTAAGTCCGTTTAAATAACTTTGCCAATTCGCCGGGCGTAAAGCGAACGATAATAGGGCGTCCGTGCGGGCATACATAAGGGGTTTCCGTATGGAAGAGGGCTTCCAACAGTTCCTTCATTTCCCGAATATTCAAGGTGTCTCCGGCCTTTACCGCTCCGTGGCATGACAAATATGCCAAGGACGAATGGCGTAATGTCGCCTTATCCGTCTGCGGACTTTCATGTAAAATATGGCAAATTTCCTGCAACGAATCGGCAATATGTGATGTAGGTAAATCGGCGGGAATGGCTTCCATACGCAAGGTCGTCGGACCCGCCTCCGTATAAATATAGCCTAAATCTCGAAAAACCTCTTCTTTTTCCGAAAACAACTGCATGTCACTACTGTCGGCTTCGACAAACTCGGCGGTCAACAACTGTTGACTGGGCATGCTTTCCGTACGTTTGCAAAATTTATCATACCGAACCCGTTCATGAGCTGCATGTTGATCGATAATATACAAGTCTTCACCCTTCTTTGCCACAATATAGCAATTTGCTACGGCCCCCAAGGGAATGAAAAC
>NZ_JAQCUN010000155.1:0-2582 GCF_027685385.1 Megasphaera sp. AF13-6AC | reverse complement strand
CCTGTTTATTTCAATATGATGTATTATAATAAAGAAGATTCCGATACGGGTTATGAGCGCTTGCGGTCGGAGTGAACTGTATAAGAAGCTTATTAAGTGGGAGGAAGAGAATGCAGACTTTTGATAGAGAACATAGCGTATGGGCCAGATTTGATGTGCAGGAACGGAGAAAGGTTGATGAATATTGTAAAAATTATCGTCAGTTTCTTGATACGGCACGGACGGAACGCTTGGCAGCTAAAGAAATTCTCGGACAGGCTGAGAGTGCGGGATTTCGTTCTATAGACTCATATACGAGTTTGCAAGCGGGAGATAAGGTTTACTGGAATCAAAAGGACAAGTCCGTTATTTTGGCAGTCATTGGAAAATGCCCCTTGGAAAACGGAGCCAGGATCGTCGGCTCTCATATAGATTGCCCGCGATTGGATTTAAAGGTAATGCCGGTTGTCGAAAAAAATAAAATCGTTTATTTTAAGACCCACTATTATGGCGGAGTTTTAAAATACCAGTGGGTATGTCGGCCTTTGAGTTTAATCGGAGTCGTATATAATACGGACGGTCATAAGACAGAAGTTTCTATTGGCGATAATCCGGATGATCCCGTATTTTTTATTAATGACTTATTACCTCATTTGGGAAAAGACCAGGCGGTAAAAAAATTAAGTGAAGCGATTGAAGGTGAAATGCTTATGCCGGTTGTCGGGCTTTGCGGGGAAGAAGAGGAAGTCAAACCGGCAATATTGCAGATTCTCAAAGATAAATACGGCATAGAAGAAGAGGATTTTGCCAGTGCGGAACTGGAAATAGTTCCGGCCCAAAAGAGTAGGGATGTAGGATTGGATCGTTCCATGATTATGGCACACGGACATGACGATAGAGTGTGCTCATATGCCAACTTGGCGGGGATTTTGGATGCAACGGCAGGGGAATTTACTCAAATTGCCCTTTTTGCGGATAAAGAAGAAATCGGGTCCGTAGGAAATACCGGTGTTCAGTCATCGTATTTCCAGGATTTTGTAGCGGAACTACTGGCTTTACAGGGGAAGAAGGAAGAATTATTTGTCCGCCGCATGTTGCGCCATAGCAAGGTTTTGTCAGCCGATGTGTGTGCGGCTTTTGATCCCGTGTTCCCCGGAGCCTACGAAGAAAATAATTCGGCACGCTTGGGTTACGGTATTTGCTTATGTAAATATACGGGAGCTCGCGGTAAAGCCGGAAGTAATGATGCGAACGCCGAGTTTTTGGCACAAGTGCGGCGGATTTTCAATGCAAACGGTGTGCCTTGGCAAACGGGGGAACTCGGTAAGGTAGACCAGGGGGGTGGCGGTACTATTGCCTATATTATGGCCGACTGGGGTTGTGAAGTCGTTGATTGCGGCGTAGCCATGCTCAGTATGCACGCACCGCTTGAATTGGTTGCCAAAACCGATGCGTACTGTGCTTACCTTGCCTATAAAGCCTTCTTTGAAAGTAAGTAACAAAAATGTAAAAACGTCCTGTCAAATCTGATTTGACAGGACGTTTTGTATTATCGTTTGTTGCTTTTTCGCCAAATTTGTTGCTTTTCAGCAGCTTGAATCAACTCTTCGCGGAAGTCGGGGTGAGCTAAACCGATGATCTTCTCGGCCCGCTCCCAGGTAGGTAAGCCGACGAGTCTGGCTATGCCGTATTCCGTAACCATGTACGGAGCTTGCGTGCGCGGAGTCGTAATGATATCGCCTCTCGTAAAATGCGGAAATATATTGGAGTGGCGGATACCCTTTTTGTCGACATACATGGACGGCATGGCGAGAAATGCCTTGCCGTGAGCAGCACTGTAGGCTCCGGTTACGAAGTCAAGTTGGCCTCCGGTACCGCTGATTTGTCGTGTGCCCGATGATTCGGAACAAATTTGTCCGTACAAGTCCATGGAGATACAGCTGTTAATAGAAATAAAATTATCCAGTTCCGCCATGACAGTCGGATTATTTACATATGACATAGGGGCCGAGAGTATTGACTCGTTTTGGTGAAGAAAGTCGTATAACTCTTCCGAACCCATGCAAATGGAGAAAACACCTTTGCCGCGGTGGAGGGTTTTCTTTTTGTTCGTGATTTTCCCGGCCTTGTACAGCTCCAAGTACCCGTCACTCATCAATTCAGTGTGCATGCCCAAGTCTTTCAAATCGGATTGGGCAATAAGTGAGCCCAAGGCGTTAGGCATCCCGCCAATGCCGAGTTGAAGTGTCATGCCGTCGCGTAAATACGGAAAGATGTGTTCGGCAATTTTAATGTCAATGTCTCCGGGATTGCGATTAGGCATAGTCGGCAACGGAGTGTCCGATTCGACGATGTAGTCCACATCGCTAATATGGATATGGTCATTAGCCAGGCCCGAGATAACGGGCATGTGCTTATTCGGAATGACGATAATCTTGCGAGCCGCATCTAACATTTCCTGTTGGCAACAGTTCGTGAGGCCGAAGCTGAAATTACCGTGCCTGTCCATGGGGGAGACGGTAAGCATGGCTACATCGACGGGAGCGATGCCCTGTTCATAATAGGAACCGCAGTGGCGGAAGAGCATAGGTTCATGGTAAGCC
>NZ_JAQCUN010000154.1:0-2624 GCF_027685385.1 Megasphaera sp. AF13-6AC | reverse complement strand
CTGTTTTCCTATGCAATGGACAGAGGTGTCAGCGATATTCATGCAGAGCCTCTTGATGAAAAATTTCGTATTCGTTGTCGACGAGACGGTGTTTTGGAGTCCGCAGGCGCTATACGAAAAGAGAAGGGAAAAGCCTTTATCAATCGTCTAAAGGTTATGGCCGCTTTGGATATTGCCGATGCGCGCAGGCCGCAAGACGGGCGTATTGTGTACAAAGAAGGTATTGACATGCGACTTTCAACTATGCCTACCGTTCGCGGGGAAAAAGCGGTCATTCGTATTCTGGGCGGTAGCAGAAACCTGCCCGATTTAGATGCTCTGGGAATGGATAAGCGAGCTGTAAGTCTGATTCGCAGGTCTTTGCGGGACGCAAAGGGATTAATCATTATCTGCGGTCCTACGGGAAGCGGTAAAACAACGACCTTGTATGCGGCTTTGCGGGAAATCGATAAGGAGTCCGTCAGTATAGCCACCCTGGAAGATCCGGTCGAGTATAAGATAGACGGCCTTTCTCAAAGTCAAATCGGTAAAAAGGGCGGGATAGCGTTTCATGAAGGATTAAGAGCTCTTTTGCGACAAGATCCCGATATTTTGGTTATCGGAGAAATAAGGGATGATGAGACGGCCACCATTGCCGTCCGCGCCGCATTGACGGGGCACCTCGTTTTTTCTACTATCCATGCCAACGAGGCAGCTGCCGTTCCGGAGCGTTTGGTCGATATGGGCGTTCCCGCCTACTTGGTAGGTGACGCCTTACTGTGTACGGCGGCTCAACGGTTGGTTAGAAGGCACTGTGCGGTTTGTGGCGGTACTGGTTGTCTTGCATGCAATTTCAGCGGTTATGACGGGAGAGACTGTCTGGCCGAGGTTATCTACTTTACGAGCCGGACGAAGGAGATTGTACGCCGTGATGCATCCGTCGGAGCTGTACGAAAAGGGGCACAGGAAGCAATTTTTTTCAAAGAAACGGCAATGGCGATGGTGAGAGACGGCCTTACGGATGAACGGGAGATTATGCGGGTTTGCGGTGAAGATCATGAATATTGACGAACTTTTGCATGAAACGGTTAGTGCCGGCGGAGCGGACTTACATATTCAGGAAGGGCGCCCGCCCTTTATACGACTGCCCGATACCGAGCTGATTCCGTTAACGGATAAGGCTGTTGTGAAGGAGACGGCGGTTGAATGGCTGCATAAACGAGGCTATGAATTCTCGGGAAACGAATGTCTGTCCTTTTCTTTCCCCATGAATAATCGCTTGAGATGCCGAGCTCACTGGTCTAAAGAGCAGGCCGGTATACGAGGTGTTTTGAGGATTCTTTATCCTTTGGAGTCACTGCCGGAAGATGAAGATATGCCGTTTTTAGCAAAACTTACAGATACCCCGTCAGGGCTGATTTTGGCTGTAGGACCGACGGGAAGCGGTAAGACGACAACACTGTGGCGGATGCTGTCTCATGTTAATGAGTGCGGGGCCAGGCATATTATTACGCTCGAGGACCCGATTGAATATGTCGTGTCCGGCAGGCGTTCACTGGTGACTCAACGTGAGCAGGGACAACATTTTAATGATTTTTCCCAAGGCGTACGCGATGCATTACGACAAGATCCGGATATTATACTTATTGGTGAAATGAGGGATAAGAATACAATGGAGGCGGCTCTTACGGCAGCGGAAACGGGTCATCTTGTTTTTTCTACCTTGCATACCCGAACGGCGGCACAGACGGTTACCCGTCTAATTTCTATGGGTGAGGGACAGGAAGCCTCATTGCGGTATCGTTTGTCTTCCGTTTTATGTGCCGTTTTGGCGCAAAGGCGCATAAATACGAGAAAGGGCGTACGTATTTGTCGAGAAATCCTTGTCGCTACGCCGGCAGTGGTTCAGCTTATCCGAAGCGGCAAAGAGCATCAACTGGAAACGATTATGCAAACGGGCGGCGCCGACGGAATGAGAACAATGGCTCAAGCTGAAGGACGGTTGAAGAAATAATGAAGACCTATATTGTAACTTACGGACAAGGAAAAATGTTGCACAAGGCTGTTGTACAGGCTAAGAGCCGGGAAGAAATAAGAATGAAAGCTGCTGAGAGAAGGCTTGCGGTTACGGAAATAAAAGAAAAGGAAGACCCCTATTTCTTTCGGTCATCGCCGGTACTGACCGATAAAGAGTGCGCCTTTCTTTTCGGACAGACCTGTCTTTTGTTAAAGGCGGGGATTCCCTTAACAGAAGCCTGGCATCTCATTTCACGGCGTTTAAAAAACAGGAGAAAAAGGCAAGCTGTTGAAGGTTGCATTACGGCCATGGAAAGCGGTAAAAGAGCGGCAGAGTCCATGCAGGACAGCGGTGCTTTTCCGCAAACGGCTTGCAGTCTTGTACAGGCAGGTGAACATTCGGGGCATATGGAAGATATGACAGAATTACTTGCGTCTTATTATGAACGCTTGTGCGATGAGCGTTCACAACTGCGTAATATGATGATTTATCCGACGTTCCTGTTTGTTTGTATCAATATCCTGTTTTTCGGGGCTCTGGTTTTTGTTATTCCGGTCTTTTCCGATTTATTTGCGGAAACAGGCGTGCCGTTACCGCAAAGCACGCGAATGTTACTGGCAGCAGGAAA
>NZ_JAQCUN010000153.1:1021-2640 GCF_027685385.1 Megasphaera sp. AF13-6AC | reverse complement strand
CCTTCACGCTTATTTTGCGGAGCTTTTTTAGCTTCCGGTAAAATTTCACCTTTGTAAATCCAGCATTTGATACCGATGCAACCGTACGTTGTATGTGCTTCTGCCGTACCGTAATCAATATCCGCACGAATTGTATGCAAAGGAATGGAACCGTCACGTACGCTTTCGCTACGTGCGATTTCAGCACCGCCGAGACGACCGGAGCACATGATTTTGATACCCTGTGCACCCATACGCATAGTGCGGCCGATACTCTGTTTCATGGCACGACGGAAGCCGATACGGCGTTCCAACTGGCTTGCCACGTTTTCAGCTACGAGTGTAGCATCCAATTCGGACTGTTTAATTTCAGCAATGTTAACGTCTACGGTTTTATCCGTAAAAGCCTTCAATGCTTTTTTAATATCTTCAATACCTGCACCGCCGCGGCCGATAACCATACCCGGTTTTGCAGTGTGAATAACCAATTTGATCCGTTTTGCGGAACGTTCGATTTCAATACGGGAAACACCTGCGATATAGAGCTGTTTCTTTAAGAATTCACGGATTCGTACGTCTTCGTTCAAAAGTGTTGCATAGTCTTTTTCAGCATACCATTTGGCATCCCAAGGTTTTACAACACCGACACGAAACCCATGGGCATTTACTTTTTGACCCACTACATTTCCCTCCTTACGCTCTTTCTTTTACTACTACAGTCACATGACTGGATTTTTTAAGAATTTTGAAAGCCTGTCCACGGCTACGCGGATGGATACGTTTCATTGTCGAGTCTTGGTCAACGAAAATTTCCGAAATATACAAAGCATCGACATTCATATCATTGTTATGTTCCGCATTGGCTGCTGCAGAGCGAATGACTTTTTCTACAACCTTGGAGCCGACTTTAGGTGTAAACTTCAAGATTGCCATAGCTTCGCTCACATTTTTTCCCCGGACCAAATCGGCTACGATGCGGATTTTACGGGGAGCGATACGGACGTGTTTAGCAATTGCTCTTGCTTCCATCTGTCATTACCTCCCTTATTTTGTAACTTTTTCCGATTTAGCGTGGCCTTTAAATGTACGGGTAGGTGCGAATTCGCCCAATTTATGACCAACCATATCTTCTGTAACATATACGGGCACGTGCTTACGGCCGTCGTGAACGGCAATCGTATGTCCGACGAAGTTCGGCAAAATCGTAGATGCACGAGACCAGGTTTTTACTACTTTCTTTTCGTTGGCTTCGTTCATTGCATCGATCTTCTTAACGAGATGCGCAGCGACAAACGGGCCCTTCTTTACGGATCTGGACACTTATATATCTCCTTTCACGACCTATTTGCGTCTCTTCACGATAAACTTATTGGAAGCTTTCTTCTTGTCACGTGTCTTCACGCCGTAAGCAGGTTTACCCCAAGGAGTAACCGGACGTTTACGACCGACAGGCGACTTACCTTCACCACCGCCATGGGGATGATCGCACGGGTTCATTACAACACCGCGGTTGCCGGGACGAACGCCCAACCAACGGCTACGACCGGCCTTGCCGATTGTAATGTTTTCATGATCCGGGTTGCTGACCACACCGATTGTAGCGCGGCAGTTTACATGAACCTGACGCAATTCGCCGGAAG
>NZ_JAQCUN010000153.1:0-1011 GCF_027685385.1 Megasphaera sp. AF13-6AC | reverse complement strand
CCGGAAGGAAGACGCAAGAGTGCGTAGTTGCCTTCTTTAGCAATAAGCTGCGCCGAAGAACCGGCAGAGCGAACGAGCTGAGCGCCTTTACCGATTTTCAATTCCACGTTGTGTACAACCGTACCGAGAGGAATACGCCCCAAAGGCAATGCATTGCCGATTTTAATATCCGATTCAGGACCGGATACAACGACCGTACCGACTGTAAGACCGTGGGGAGCAATGATATATTTCTTTTCGCCGTCTGCATAGTTGAGCAGTGCGATGTTGGCGGAGCGGTTAGGATCGTATTCGATCGTAGCTACTTTCGCCGGAATATTATCTTTAATTCGTTTAAAATCAATTATACGATAGCGACGTTTATGTCCGCCGCCTTGGTGACGAACCGTCATCTTACCGCTGTTATTGCGACCGCCTTTATTGGTCAACTTAGCCAATAAGGACTTTTCCGGTTTGGACGTCGTAATATCTTCAAACGTCGAAACGGTCATGAAGCGACGGCCAGCGGAGTACGGTTTAAATGATTTAATGGCCATTATATGGTGCCTCCTCCTTTATATCGTTCTACCTAAGCGCCTTCAAAGAATTCGATTGTTTCGCCTTCATGAAGGGTTACGATGGCTTTCTTGTAATCCGGGCGCTTGCCGATGTATTTACCCATACGCTTGAATTTGCCTGTCATGCGGATGGTGTTTACACTCTTGACCTTGACGCCGAAAACAGCTTCTACAGCTTTACGGATTTCAATTTTATTGGCATGAAGCGACACCTTAAATGTATATTTGCCATCAGACATCATCATCGTCGTTTTTTCCGTGATGACCGGTTTTACCAAGATATCATGCATCATCATTATGCGAGCACCTCCTCAATCTTAGCTACAGCGCTCTTTGTAATGAACAATTTCGTGTAGTGTAACAAATCGAAGATGTTCATATTTTCCGTAGATACGGACTTCACACCCTGAAGATTACGTGCGCAGCGAGCCATTACTTCGTCGCCGTCCGTAAT
>NZ_JAQCUN010000152.1:0-2646 GCF_027685385.1 Megasphaera sp. AF13-6AC | reverse complement strand
GTGATGTTACGTTCGCCCTGGAAGTGAACACCGTCAACGCCCTGAATGATACCGGAGTTCGCCAGTTCTACTACGGAGTTATATGCCCAGCTGTCGGACGGTACGTCTACAAAAGGATTGGCAGCAAATGCCGTTGCGCCTACTGCCATGGTTGCTACTAACGATGCTACGAGTTTCTTGTTCATGTGACTCTTCCTCTCTTATCCATAAATTTTTGACATAAAAGGAAAAATTCAGATGAAGATTACCTTGCAGAGTTGTCCATGTTGCCTCTCGCCGTATCCTTCATCAACTCTTCTTCCTTTCTTCATCTATGGACAGTGTTGCATATTTTTTCTTTTGTGTCAATTTTGTAATATTTTTGTTTATTTTTTATCATAATCCCTTTGTTAAGCTGATTTATCTATAATTCAACCTATATTTTTTCTTCTGTTATAACGAAAATGTACTGTTTTATAGCACATTATGCTTAGTATGCATGTTTAAATATTTTTATTTATCGATTATATACTAAAAGGCCTTGTCGGTTTTCGACAAGGCCTTTTAAAGAGCTTATTTAAAATAAAAAGATAAATTGAGCTCTTGTCAGCTCGTCACGTTTATTGCCCGTACTCGTTACTTTCGTATCAAAGGTGCGGAACAGTTGTATCTGTGCGTTCTTTGCCAATGTATAGTCCAGACCGATTCCCCAGCCTTTCGTGTCGTCAGCATGCATACGCCATGTCCTGCAGCAATCATCGTTAGCCGTTCCGGCTGCGGCATGTAAGTATTCACCCCACAAATCCCACGATCCGGGTTTTGCGAAATCCACTTTCCCGTACTTCACCGTAGCAATATAGGTCGTACTGTCTTTCAATGTACTTTCATCTTTTCTGTCAACGCGATAAAGCTCATAATTAGCCTGTCACTTTTTACCCGGAACGATATTGGTATAGCCGCCCCATACATGACCGCTTCTCTCATCCGTCAAACCGTTAACCCGCGTGTAATACAGGCCCAGTGCCGAACCGTTCTTAAAGAATTTTTCCACTTCAGCAAAAGCCGCTTTACTGTCTAAAAGCCTGCGACCTTCTTTGAATTTACCGTATCCTGCCGTAAAGGCTCCTTTATCCGTTTGATATCTATATTTCAGGCCGTCGAAGGTTTCATAGTATTGAAGAGCCCGATTGTTACCGAAGGCATAATCAAAACGCCCTACTGTAAAGAGGGGTTTTTTCGACGTTGCGCAACGACTCCTTCGTACATGATAAGAAAATACCGTTCCCGGCGGATCCCCTCATAGGCCTCCACATACGACGAGTTTTTGTTTTGTTAACTTTATTTCATCTAAAAAAATTCATATATAACATTACATAATACTCTATTCTGTGTCAAAATACTGAATTATCGTATATTTTACTATAAACATACCTTATATAATTATTTGTTTAACATTCTATACAATATAAGCTATTTTTATTATAATCCGGCAATGTATGACAATTAGGTTGATATTTCGTTTTGGTTAAACCTATTTTATATAATTCCTGAAGCCACCGTTATTATACACAAAAAGGACGGCAGAATACTCTGCCGTCCCGAAAAATTACTGCCGATTTAGAAGAAGAAATCCAATTCAGCGCTTGTATATTCTTTTTGCTTCGTGCCGTTATCAACGGATTTTGTTCCGAAGGTCTGGCCTACTGCCAAGACTACGTTCTTAGCCAAGGTGTAATCGAAGCCTACACCCCAACCTTTAACGCCGTGTTCATAACCGAGATAACCGCCGTCACGCCAGTTAGCCGTGCTGCCGTAGTAGGTACCTTTATCCAGGCGTACATAGTCGACCCATGCGTCCCAAGTACCCTTTTCTTCAGGAACGGATTGGCCGTACTGGAGTTTAGCACCCCAAATGTTTCCGTCTTTATCCGTTGCCGTTTCTTTGTTCTTGCTTACGCGTTGGTAATCACCCATGAGGTTCCACTTCTTAGCGAAGTTAATCGACATGTAGCCGCCGAAGATATTGTCCAAGTTGGCTGCGTTGGCTTTATTACCGCCGAAGTGATTGTAATAAACGCCGGCACCGAAGTCACCCCACGTGCCGTCCAAAGATGCATAGCCGGTCTTAACATCGAGGAGACTCGGATTCGGAGCTTCCGGATCGGCTTCTTTAAACTTACCGTAGCCGCCCGTCAATGCCCAGTGGTCACCGCTGAATTTGAGTTGAGCGCCGTCAAAGGTATCGCCGTATTGAATGCCCATGCCGTTACCGATCTGGTAGTCATAACGACCTACGAGGAAGTTTACATGCTTACCGGCATTGTATTCCACATTAGCGTGGTCAACGTAGAGCTTATGGTCATCACCGCTCGATGCGGAATGTTCGTCGGCAAAGCTCATGTCATCCGTGCTGAGACCCAAGTTAACAGTCGTACGGTCGTTAACCGTTGCCGTTGCCAAGAGATGAACAGCTGCTTCCCAAGAAGCGTCGTTTTCAATATTGCCCTTCTGATGCTGATAATGAACGTTGGCATCGCCGGAAAGTTTAACATTGCCTACCCGTTCTTCCAAGTTGGATACGCGAACACCGAGTTTACCGAGTTCATCCGAAAATTCATCGGCCAAACGATTGATAAGTGCACGCTGTTCAGCGTTTGCACGATCTTC
>NZ_JAQCUN010000151.1:0-2655 GCF_027685385.1 Megasphaera sp. AF13-6AC | reverse complement strand
TTGCCTCAGGAACTCATTGCACAACATCCGGCCGAACCCAGAGATACGGCACGTCTCATGCTTTATGACAAGAAAACAGGTGAAACGGAAAATAAGATATTTCGGCAATTGACAGACGAACTGCATCAGGGGGATGTACTGGTTTTTAACGATTCAAAGGTCATTCCCGCACGCCTGCACGGTACGCGTGTGCCTACGGGCGGTAAGGTAGAAGTCCTCTTGCTGACGCCTGTAGGAGAGGACCGTTGGGAAGTATTGGTAAAACCGGGTAAGAAAGCCCTGCCCGGAGCCACCCTATCTTTCGGAGAAAGATTGACGGGGGTTGTAGAAGATCGTACCGATTACGGCGGGCGGGTTATTCACTTTACTTATGACGGTGTTTTCGACCATATCATTGAAGAAATCGGTGAAATGCCTTTGCCGCCGTATATTCATGAAAAGCCCGAAAATCCTGACGACTACCAAACTGTTTATGCTCGAGAAAAAGGGTCTGCCGCCGCTCCTACGGCGGGGCTTCACTTTACGGATGAACTGTTGGAAAAAATCAGGGATAAAGGGGTAGAAACGGTCTTTGTCACCTTACATGTAGGACTCGGCACCTTTCGTCCTGTCGAAGAAGAAAATATTGAAGACCATGTGATGCATAGTGAATATTACAGTATTACACCCGAAGCGGCGGCAGCCGTTAATCGGGCTAAGGAAGAAGGACGTCGTATTGTCGCCGTCGGCACGACATCGGTACGGACCTTGGAAAGTGCGGCCGAAAAGGGACGACTGAAAGCCGGTGCGGGAAAGACGAATATTTTCATTTATCCCGGATATACTTTCCGGATTGTCGATGCTCTCGTGACGAACTTTCATTTGCCCGAATCGACGTTACTTATGCTTATCAGTGCCCTGTCCGATAGAGAACATATTTTAAAAGCTTATGAAACGGCCGTTCGTGAAAAGTATCGCTTTTTCAGCTTCGGCGATGCCATGTTTATACACTAGGAGGTACGCATGGTTATAGAATTCGAATTACAGGCTGAATGTGACGGGGCCAGAGCCGGTTTGTTACGTACTCCGCACGGAACTTATGAGACCCCCATGTTCATGCCTGTCGGTACACAGGCTACGGTTAAGACGCTGACTCCTGAAGAACTGTATGACATGGGAGCTCAAGTCATTCTGAGCAATACTTATCATTTGTTTTTGCGGCCCGGTGAGGATTTGGTTCATGAAGCCGGCGGGATTCATCGCTTTATGAATTGGAAGAATGCGGTTCTTACCGATAGCGGCGGTTTTCAGGTCTTTAGTCTCGGGAAGATGCGAAAGATTACGGAAGACGGCGTGACCTTCCGTTCCCATATAGACGGATCAAAGAAATTTTTATCGCCTGAAGTATCCATGGATATCCAAATGGCCCTCAACTCGGATATTGCCATGGCCTTTGATGAATGCATTCCCTATCCCTCCGATTATGAATACACCCGTCTTTCCACTGAACGAACAAGCCGTTGGGCCAAGCGATGTCTTGATCATCATCACAGTCCTACACAGGGCTTGTTCGGTATTGTACAGGGAGGCATGTATAAGGATTTACGGAAAAAAAGCTGCGAAGATTTGGTTGCCATGGATTTTGACGGCTACGGAATCGGCGGACTCAGTGTTGGCGAATCGAAGGATATCATGTATGATATATTAGAAGGTACGACTCCGTATTTACCGCAAGATAAAGCTCGTTATTTGATGGGAGTCGGTACGCCCGACTGCCTCGTCGAAGGCGTAGCTCGCGGCGTTGATATGTTTGACTGCGTCTTTCCTACTCGTGTAGCCCGTAACGGAATGGCTATGACGGCAGAAGGGCGTGTTAATGTGCGTAACGCCAAATATGCTCGTGACTTTTCGCCCATTGAAGAAGGTTGCGGTTGCTATACGTGTCGTAATTATACACGTGCCTATATCAGGCATCTCTTCAAGGCGGAAGAATTACTGGCTTATCGTTTGGTAAGCATTCATAATCTTTACTTTTTACTTGACTTCATGCGTCGCATGAGGCAGTCGATTTTTGACGGTACATTTCGCCGATTCCGAAAGGAATTTTTCGACCGATATAAAGATGCGTAATGTCCGTTGCGAATAAACAATATTTTCGGAGGTGATATACGTGGAATTTATGGAACAGATGCAGTCTTTTGCCCCCATTATTTTGATGGTAGTCATTTTTTATTTCATGTTATGGCGGCCGCAAAAAAAGCAGCAAAAACGACGTCAGGAAATGCTTAACAGCATGAAAACGGGTGCCAAGGTTATTACGATCGGTGGCATCTACGGGACGATTGTTGAATTGCATGAAGACTATGCTATGTTGCGTATTGCCGAAAAGACGGAAGTCAAAATTACCCGGCAGTCCATCAGTCAGGTTCTCGGCAAAAAAGAAGGAGAGTAGAAGGTTGCTAGTTGCGGAAGAAAAGAAATGTCTTCGGAGACAAATGAACGAACTTTTACACAATCTGCCTGTCGCTGAAACGGCGGCAGGCAGCTCCGTTATTTGTAAAACGTTGGGACAGTTACCTGATTACCATAAGGCACGGCGTATTATGGCTTTTTTGAGTATGTCCGGTGAGGTCGACTTGGACGCATTTATTGAAAAAGCGTTGGCGGATGATAAGG
>NZ_JAQCUN010000150.1:0-2757 GCF_027685385.1 Megasphaera sp. AF13-6AC | reverse complement strand
CATACAGATAAGTCCTTTGCCGCGGCTGGCCATGAAATTCATGTTTTCCGTTGTACAAAATTGTGCGGCACAGATGAGATCGCCTTCATTTTCCCGGTCCGGATCGTCAGAGACGATAATCATATGCCCTGCGCGAAGTTCTTCCAAAGCCTCTTCTATAGTATTGTACTCGTATTTTTGCTGTGTCATTATAGACAACCTCCTATTAAAAAGCCCTGATTCCAAACGGAATCAGGGCGAATTATGTGCGTAAAGTACATATCTTCTCTCATCCAGACTATACTGTCGGTTTCGGAATCACACCGAATCTGCTTGCGCTTGCGGACTGTACCGCCGATCGGGAATTTCACCCTGCCCTGAAGATAGGTTATATATTCATTTATGTCTATATTATACGTTCGGCCGTTAGAAAAATCAATATCTAAGGTGTCGGGAGGGTAAAGATTTTGCCCGGATTCAGAATATTATTCGGGTCCAAGGCTTTTTTGACGGCTCGCATCATGGATAGTTCGACCGGGTCCGTGAATTCTTCCATTAAGTCTCGACGTTTGTAGCCGATGCCGTGCTCACCCGATAACCGGCCGCCGACATTGTAAACGAAAGAATAGAGCTCTTGTTGGTTTCTGTCCGTTCGAGATTTCCATTCCTCATAGGATAAGTCGTCATTTTTTAAAATATTCAAATGAATATTACCGTCGCCGGCATGGGCGGCAATTCGTGTTATTAAGGAGTATTTGGCAGCTTGTGCGGCTATAAAAGTCAATAATTCCGGTTCCTTGTGGACAGGAACGACAATGTCCTCTTTGCAGACAATAAGCGTTTCTGCACGGACGGCCTCGGCAAAAGCTTTACGGGCTTTCCATATGCGTTTGGAATCGGCTACCAGAACGTCTACGGCACCATGCTTTGTACACAGTTCGTCTAAACGGACCGTTTTATCGTCTACGTCATCTTCCGTTTCTCCTTCTATTTCTATGATTAAATGATTACCGTTGCTTCCGGGTAAAGACAGGTTCAAAAATTTTTCGACAGAGTGCAGCGTAGCGGTATCCATAAACTCTATACAGGTAGGTGTCAAGTTATTGCGCAGTATATCCGAGACGGCATTGATAGCGGTTTCCGCCGTTTCGAAGACTGCCAGAATATCGACTTTATACGGTAAAAGGGGTAGCAGTTTGACTGTTGCGTTTGTAATGATACCCAGTGTACCTTCAGAGCCGATGATGAGACCGTCCAACATATAACCGGTAGACTGTTTTTTGAGTCGAGTGCCTAAACGGACGATTTCGCCGAGGGGATTCACAACTGTAATGTCATAAATTTGATGACGTGTCGTACCGTATTTTACAGCCTTGTTTCCGCCCGCATTGGTAGCTATATTGCCGCCTATTTGGCACGAGTCGCCGCTACACGGATCGCCGGCATAAAAAAGGTTATGCTTCATAGCCGCTTCTTGTAAATCAGCCGTACGGACCCCGGCCTCTACAACGGCGTACATGGCCGTATCATTGATTTCCAGAATATGATTCATCTTTTCCAACGATAAGACCAGGCCGCCGTAAATGGGGACGGATCCGCAAGCAAGACCGGTACCGGCTCCACGGGGAACGACAGGAAAACGGTACTGGTTGGCCAAACGTACGACGGCAGCTGTCTGCTCAGTCGTCTCGGGAGTAACGACGACCTCCGGCAGATGATGATAAGCCGGGTCCGTTACCTCGTCGTGTGCATACGGTTGCATCTTTTCCGTGTCCGTAATGACATTTTCCCGCCCCAAAAGAGATATCAGTTTGTCTTTGACTTCAGGCGTAATGGGTGAATAAGTCATAATGAAAGTCCTTTCCCGCAGGCATGAATTCCGTAATTCGGTATACGGCAATCGTTCTACCCTGCCAGTATCTGTTTATGTCTATTATAGACCGTGTTGCCGCGAGTGAGAAGTGGAGACTGAGAAAAAGCGGCTTAAATGACGGTCTGGATTCTTTATCTTACCTTATATACGTGATATACTAAAAATATTGTACGGTATAAGCGGTAAAAGGAGCCTGACTATGGCACAAGAACAAAGAAGGCGCAGGAGAGTGCGGCGACGCAAAAAAACGGGGACATCCTTATATAAAAAGATTATTATAGCTATTTTAATCTTTGGCGGCATATTTATCCTGAACCGCCTTTATTTGTTGTGGGAAATACATAGGGATATGCAGGTGACAATTCA
This sequence comes from Megasphaera sp. AF13-6AC, assembly GCF_027685385.1. NCBI lineage: Bacteria > Bacillati > Bacillota > Negativicutes > Veillonellales > Veillonellaceae > Megasphaera > Megasphaera sp. AF13-6AC. Next base: position 539 of record NZ_JAQCUN010000150.1, on the reverse strand, counting down.
ACAGGAACAGGAACTGACTGAAGAAAATCATGAGCTGACGGACAAAAAGTCGAAGCTTATAGACCCGGATGAATTAATTAATAGGGCGAGAAAACAATTCGGTCTTGTTAAGCCCGGTGAAATACCGTATAAACAATAGATATTGTAAGGGTATATATAAATTATTAATTGAATTTTTTTCGTCCAATAGGTATAATGGCAATAAATGCTCGGCATTTATATGCCTAAGGAGGACAAGTTACAGCATGGCAATTGAAGCAGGAAATGTGCTGGAAGGTATTGTTACGGGAATCACCGCATTCGGCGCCTTCGTTGAGCTGCCCGATAAGAAAGTTGGTCTTGTGCATATATCGGAAGTAGCGAATGAATATGTAAAAGACGTACATGATTTTTTAAAGGTCGGCGATAAGACGACTGTAAAAGTATTGAACGTTGACGACAGAGGAAAAATCGGACTGTCTATTAAACAAGCTCAGGCGGGTGGCGAAAAAAACGCTCAATCGGAACGCAAAGAGTTTCGACCCAAGCCCGAGTTTCGT
>NZ_JAQCUN010000015.1:8517-18663 GCF_027685385.1 Megasphaera sp. AF13-6AC | reverse complement strand
ATGACTTTAACAGTAACTTGATGCGGATGGCGGAAGCGGCCGGAGAAGGGTCCGTTATTATCTTGGGGAACCCCAACAATCCGACAGGTAGCCTGATAAAAAAAGAAGATATGGAGGCCGCTGTCAAAGAGGGAATAAAAAAGAATCTTCGCTTTGTAGTCGATGAGTCTTTTTTGGATTTTCGATATGATGAAGATCGGTTTTCCGTCAAAAACTTAACCGGCATATACAAAAATCTTTTAGTTATTCGTTCATTAACCAAGTTTTTTGCCTTGCCTGGATTGCGTCTGGGTTTTGGGACGGCGTGTGAACATGATATTAAAAAAATGGAAGGGCATAAGGATTGTTGGAATGTAAACAGCTTGGCCCAAGTTGCCGGCACGGCGGCCTTGACAGATGGAGAATATATACGAGAAAGCCGTAGACTCTGTGAAGCTGAACGGGTTTATATGAAAACCCGTCTGCAAGAAATTACGGAAGTCCATGTCACGGGAGGGAGCGTAAACTTTATACTCATACAATTCTTACGGCCTTATCATACGGCTGAGAAAGCTGCGGACTACTGTAAACGTCACGGTATACTGATTAGAAATTGTCGTAATTATAGAGGCTTAAACGGTGAATTTATTCGTCTGGCCGTTCGCGACCGGATTACAAATAACCGCGTTATTAGAATAATTAAAAATTATATTAATAATGAGAAAATGTAAACGATTAACGCTTTTTATAATCAAAGAAGAATAAAATTAAAAAAAAACGTTTAAGTAGGTGATTTTCAAATAATCTTATGATATAATGACGACATCATTAAAGTGTGTTTTTTCTTAACATATGGAAAGGCACCTTTGGGTAAGTTCGTTATACGGGTATGACGATCCTATTATTATGAGAACGGAGTGTGGTATTAATGAGTGAGCAAAAAGACAATAAGCGATTTATTGCCGTAGGCCTCATGCTATTCGCTCTCTTTTTCGGAGCGGGGAACTTGATTTTCCCGGCATCGATGGGACAGCATGCAGGGGAAAATGTTTGGTGGTCCGTATTGGGCTTTATTGTTACGGGTGTAGGGTTGCCCCTTGCCGGCGTTCTTGCCATCGGCTATTCGGGCTGTAAGAATTTACAGGAATTGGCCGGTCGTGTTCATCCTAAGTTCGGCCTTTTGTTTACAGTCGTATCTTATTTAACTATCGGGCCTTTCTTTGCAACGCCGAGAACCGGCAGCGTATCGTATGAAATTGCCGTACGCCCCTTCCTGGAAAATGGCGGTTCGGATTTGAATATGACTATTTTCCTCGTTATATTCTTCGTCATTACTTATTGGCTTTCTGCTTCGCCTTCCAAGCTGGTTGACCGTATCGGTAAGATTTTAACCCCTGTATTGTTACTTACCATTTTAGCCTTAATTGCAAAGTCCTTTATTTCGCCTTTGGGGGATCCCGGTGCGGCAACGGCTGCCTACGGAACGCCTGCCTTGGCAGTAGTTCAAGGGATTTTAGACGGCTATAATACAATGGATGCTATCGCATCGTTGGTATTTGCCATTCTCGTAGTCGAATTTGTTGTGGAAGCAGGCGCATCGACGCCCGGCGAGATTACGTTGGATGTATTTAAATCGGGTGTTATTGCCGTGGCTTGTTTGGCTTTTGTTTATATCTTTGTCGCTAAAATCGGTGCAGACAGTGTTGTAGCTATCGGTATGCAGGACACAGGCGCCCCCGTTTTGACAAAATCGGCTCAGATCCTTTTCGGTAACGTAGGAGCCATGATTTTGGCAGTCATCGTGTTACTTGCCTGCCTGTCAACGTCCATCGGCTTGGTTACGTCTTGCGCTACCTATTTTGAACAACTTATAGGCGGAATGAGCTATAAGGCATATGCCGTATTGTTCTCCGTTATTTCCTTTGCCGTAGCTATGTTCGGCTTGAAGACGATTATTTCGGCGGCAATTCCCGTTTTGATGTTTATTTATCCTATCGTTGTGGCTCTCGTTGTCCTTACGTTCTTACACAAGTTCTTTAAGGGACGTCAGTGCGTATACGGATGGACTATCGGCCTTACTTTGATTCCTGCTTTGGTTACAGGTTTTGAAACGGCTGAAATTTCTCTCGGAGCTATTGATGTATTCTTTAACTCTACGGTTCCTCTACATTCTTTAGGCATGGGTTGGGTATGCTTTGCCGTCGCCGGTCTTATTATCGGCCTCGTGCAGGCTCAGGTAACATCATCAAATAAAGAAGCTTAGAATGGTAAAGAGAAACCTCCTTTTACTAAGGAGGTTTTTCTTTTTAAAATGATTTAGGAGTGGATTGATATGGATATTTTTGAACGTAAGCCTTATCAGGAGTTCATGCATGACTCTCAAGATAAGAAGTTAAATCGCGTCTTAGGGGCCTTTGATATTACGATCATGGGGCTGGGGATTATTATCGGCACGGGGATTTTCGTCCTCACCGGCATCGGTGCCGCTAAATATGCAGGCCCCGGACTGATGTTGTCTTTTGTACTGGCGGCTATTACTTGTGCCTTCGTATGTATGGCTTATTCGGAATTGGCTACCTTTTTGCCCGTATCAGGAAGCTCTTATACTTATGCTTATGCGTCTTTAGGTGAAATCTTCGGCTGGTGGGTAGGCTGGAGTCTTATCCTTGAATATTCTGTCGGAGCCAGTGCCGTTGCAGGCGGCTGGTCGGCATATTTTGTGGGAATTTTGCATTCCTGCGGAATTGAACTTCCCAAGGTGTTGACAGCCGTTCCGGCTGACGGGGGGATCATTAATTTACCTGCCTTTGTTATTGTTTTGCTGGCCACGGGTTGTCTTATTTTAGGTGTAAGAGAAGGAGCAAGGGTTAACAGAGTTCTCGTAGTTATTAAAATCGTGACTATTTTTGCATTCCTCTTTTTCGCAGGCCCTCATATTGACCCTGTAAACTGGCAACCCTTCCTGCCTTTCGGTTTAGACGGTGTTGTTGCCGGAACGGCCGTGCTGTTCTTTGCTTATTTGGGCTTTGATGCCTTGTCTACGGCGGCTGAAGAAACGAAGAATCCTGAACGCAACATGCCCATAGGTATTATTTCGGCTTTAGCTATTTGTACGGTCTTGTACATCGCTGTTTGTGCGGCTATGACAGGCGTTGTACCTTATCCCGAATTGGATACGGCGGCACCGGCTTCATACGTACTTGAATATATCGGCTTACGAGCAGGTTCGGCACTTATCGGTACAGGTGCACTTTGCGGTTTATCAACCGTTGTTTTGAATATGCTTTTCGCACAGAGTCGCGCTTTGTATTCTATGAGTCGTGACGGCTTGATTCCCAAGAGTTTATATACGGTTCATGAAAAATATCATACGCCGTATCGCCTTTTGCTTATTATCGGCATTGTAGTATCTCTGGTAGCAGGCTTTACGCCCATTCATATAGTAGCGGAAGCTTGCAGCGCCGGTACGATTTTTGCCTTCCTTTGTTCTTGTGTCGGTATTATCGTTTTGCGGCGTATATATCCCGACATTCCCAGAAGCTTTAAGTGTCCGGCAGTTTATCTCGTCGCTCCTTTGGGCTTTATCTTCTGTGCATTTATTTTTGCACATTTATCTTCCCATACGTTGGTTCTTTTTGTAGGCTGGTCTATATTAGGCGGTATCATCTATGCCGTTTACGGACATAAACACAGCCGTTTGCGCAACGGTAAGGAAGGTGCGTAACATTTATTTAAAAGGCCGTAACGAAGAGGTCGAAACCTCTCGTTACGGCCTTTTTAGTTGGTGTTGTACATAATGAGATACATCGTTTATAATTAAAAATCAGTAACGACAGAAAGGAAAAAAAGATGGATTTTTACACCTATGCTTATATAGACGGGCAGGTACATACCACCTATCTTTATCACTATGCAGTCCTGCTCGGCGTGACTTTGGCGTGGCTCATAGCCGGCATTAAGTATATGCGTAACCGGTTGCAAACCAAGTATCGTGATTTGACGATTATTTTTTTACTCATCGGTATTTTTTTGGCCGGAGCTAATTGGCAGAGTTTTTCGCGAACCAGGCAGTCTACAGAGGATATGTCCCGCATGTCCGTTTTCTTAGAAAATTTCAGTTACAATTTAAACGTTCCGAAAGACCGGTTGTCAGTTAATTCATTGCAGCTTAAAAACGGCATGGTTGTAAGGACAGGAGCTAATGAGTACTATTCCGTCGATTTCAGCGATCGTGAAACGGCGTATAAGGTTGAACGAATTTATATGATTAATGCCGATGTGCATATTATCAATGAACAGGAGTAAACTATGATTGAATATTCAATGATTTTTGCTAAACTGGGCATAGGTTTGTTGGTTATTATTTTTCAAATCAATATTATGGGGAAGGGCAACTTGGCCCCAACGTCGGCTTTGGATCAAGTTCAAAACTATGTTCTCGGCGGTATTATAGGCGGTATTATTTATAATGACAGCATCGGAATTCTACAGTTCCTCTTAATCCTCATTGCATGGACAATTCTTGTTATGGTTTTGCGCTATGCTAAGGGAAACAGCAATTTCGTTCATAAGCTGATTGACGGAGACCCCATTCTGGTCATCGACCACGGAAAAATCTTAACCGATGTATGTATGCGAGCGGGTTTGAATGCCGGCGATCTTCATTTAAAATTGAGAAGTGCCGATGTATGGCGTGTTGAAGATGTCTATCGCGGAATTTTGGAACAAAACGGTCAGTTGACCATTATGAAATATGATGATAGACACAATCGCTATCCTATCATTGCGGACGGAAACATTAATGAAAGCGTTCTGGAACTTATCGGTAAGAATAAAGAATGGATTGAAGAACGAGTTGCCGAAAAGGGGTATAAGGTAAATGATATATATTTGGCAGAGTATGATGACAATGATATAAGTATTTACGCTTATGCAAAGCAGGGTGAATAAAAAGAACCCTTAACGGTATTATTCCGTTAAGGGTTCTTTTGTCGTTTCCTTTATTTGACAGTATTTTTTAATGTACCGATGGAAGAGATTGTTATTTCAATACTATCTCCCGACTTTAAATAACGAGGCGGATTAAATCCTACCCCTACGCCGGCCGGTGTACCGGTAGCTATAATGTCGCCGCACGATAATGTTGTACCCGAGGAGAGTTGAGAAATGAGCGTGGGGACGGTAAAAATTAAATCGTCCGTACTCGCATCTTGACGCACCTCGCCGTTTACCTTCGTAACAATATTAAATATGTCGGGAGCGGCGTCGCGTAATAAGATATACGGGCCTACGGGGCAGAAGGTGTTCAAACTTTTGCCGTGAAACCATTGTTGGTGTCGGCGTTGCAAGTCGCGGGCAGTCACATCATTCAAAATTGTAAAGCCGTAAACATAATCCATGGCCTCATGCTCGGGAATGTCCGTGCCGGTCTTGCCGATAATGACAGCCAATTCGCCTTCGTAGTCCACTTCGGAAGTTACGTTTTCGTGAAGATCAATGGTATCGTCCGGACCGATAAGAGATGTAGCGGATTTCGTGAAAAACACCGGATATTTCGGCTTTTCTACCGTTGTGACCTTATCGAACTCGGCAATGTGTTCACAATAGTTTTTACCGACACATAGGATATTGTGAATCGTGTCGGGCAAGGGAGTCAGAATATGAACCGTATCTAAGGTCTTGGGTTGCACGGCTCCGGTCCTTTCATTTTGTTCCAGACTGTCAGCCAGAGCCAAGAGTCCTTCAAGACCTTGGGCAATGAATTCCGACAGGGTTTCAGGCAGGGGTGTAAAGAACGCTTCTTCCAAGGCAATAGCACTGTATACGCTTTTTTCGTCGGGCGTAAGAACTCCCCACTGAACGAAGCCGGCGTCTTCAAAGGTTACGAGTTTACGAATTTCCATTTCAAATCAGCTCCTGCATGTAAGATGGATTAATTATAACACAGTCGGCGTCCTTTCGCCGCATTTTCAGTACTGGAAGGGCTTTTTTATTTATGATACAATTTAAACATTAACGGAAAGAAGGAGATGCCTCATGGACCAGGAAAACACCAAAAATTTTATTGAACTTATTATAGATAAAGACAATGAAACGGGAAAATACGGAGAACGTGTGCACACTCGTTTTCCGCCTGAACCGAACGGGTATTTGCACCTCGGACACGCCAAGTCCATTTGCCTCAACTTCGGCATAGGGAAAAAATATAAGGGCTTGACCAATCTGCGCTTTGATGATACGAACCCGTCAAAGGAAGATGTGGAATACGTGGAATCCATTAAGCGGGACGTGGCTTGGCTCGGGTTTTCCTGGGAAGATCGGCTTTACTTCGCATCCGATTATTTTGATATTTTTTATAAGCAGGCTATTAAGCTCATTAAAAAGGGAAAGGCTTATGTGGATGACTTGACGGGAGAACAAATTCGTGAGTATCGCGGTACCTTCAGTCAGCCCGGTAAAGAAAGCCCTTATCGGAATCGTTCTATTGAGGAAAACTTACATCTGTTTGAAGAAATGAAAGACGGGAAGTATGCTGACGGAGAAAAGGTATTGAGGGCTAAAATAGACATGGCCAGTCCGAATATTAATATGCGTGATCCCGTTTTATATCGAATCATTCATGCGTCTCACCACCGTACGGGTAATAAATGGTGCATTTATCCTATTTATGACTTTGCTCATCCTTTGGAAGATGCTATAGAACGGATTACTCATTCCATTTGCACCCTTGAATTTGAAGACCATCGTCCTTTGTATAATTGGGTTGTTGAAGAATGGGACGATCCGGAAAATCAAAAGCCTCAGCAGATTGAATTTGCACGCCTTAATGTGGCCAATATGGTTATGAGTAAGCGTAAATTACGACTTCTCGTTGAGAAAGGTCTGGTCAGCGGTTGGGATGACCCTCGTATGCCGACTATTGCCGGTATCCGCAGGCGGGGTTATACGCCTGAATCGATTCGCAATTTCTGTGAACGTATCGGCGTAGCCAAGGCGGACAGTACGGTAGAGCCTGCATTTCTCGAATCGTGTATTCGCGAAGATTTGAAACTGAAAGCGCCTAGATATATGACTGTAGTCGATCCGATTAAAGTCGTTTTGACCAACTATCCGAAAGACCTTACGGAAACAGTAGTTGCCGATAATAATCAGGAAAATGAAGAAATGGGAACGCGTCTGATGACTTTCAGTCGAGAATTGTATATTGAACGGAGCGACTTTATGGAAGAGCCGGTCAAAAAATTCTTCCGCTTAGCCCCGGGAAAAGAAGTTCGCCTGAAATATGCGTATATTATTAAATGCGAAGAAGTCATTAAAGCTGCAGACGGCAATATTACGGAATTACGTTGCACTTGCGATATGGACAGCAAAAGCGGTAGCGGCGCCAATGCGAACCGTAAGGTAAAAGGTACCTTACACTGGGTTAACGCTGCCGATGCGGTTGATACGGAATGCCGTTTGTATGAATCGTTGTTGAGAACTGACAGTGAAGGTGATGACGGTGACTTCTTGAGTCAAGTCAACCCGCACAGTCTTATGGTGACGCAAGGTAAGGCCGAAGCCGGCTTAGGTGATTTTAAGGAAGGAGATAAGTTCCAATTTCTGCGTCAAGGTTATTTTGTCATTGACCGAGACAGTCAGCCGGGACATTTGGTAGTCAATCGTATTGTCGGCTTACGCGATACATGGGCTAAAATGCAGCAAAAAGGATAGACGTAAAAGGGATACCGCTCTCTTTCTGAGAAGGTATCCCTTCTTATATTGCCGTTAGAGACAGTTGTTTGTATAATAAATTTATCAGGTTGTTATCGGAGGAATAAGATGAAGTCTGCAGGATATAAGAGTATACCCGTATTATTGCTGTTCTTAATTGTCGGCGGTATTTTAGGCGGCATTATAGGCGAGGTTTTGTCGGGTTTAAACTTTGGAAGTATAATGCCCGATTTGGTTCGCCATTATGAAATTTTCAATATTCACAATGTAACACTGAACTTATATGTTATGGAGCTTACGCTCGGTATTCATTTTGCCCCGAATCTTCTCAGTATTATCGGAATTTTAGTAGCTGTATTTATTTACAGACGAATTTAGGAGGTTGAAAGGTATGCTGATTTTAGCATCCGGGTCGCCGCGCCGCAAAGAGTTATTGGAGCAAATCGGCGCGGCCTATGAAGTAAAAGTCGGTACATATGCCGAAGATGTGCCGAAAAACGATGATCCCGAGAAGTTTGTTATTAGACAGGCCGCCGGAAAGGCGGCATCCGTTGCAGAGAAGTATACAGGTCAGTGGGTACTGGGTGCCGATACGGTAGTGGTATCCGACGGTAAAATATTGGGAAAGCCCGGCTCTGATGAAGCGGCTGTGTCCATGTTGCAACGATTATCGGGAAAAACCCATGCCGTTTACACGGGCATTGCTTTGCAGAAAGATGACGGTGTATGGACACATGCGGAAAAAACATTGGTTACCTTTCGTACTTTGTCTGATGCGGAAATCAGGGCTTATGTAGCGACTAAAGAGCCGCGTGATAAGGCCGGTGCATACGGAATACAAGGGCGCGGAGCCGTATTGGTTGAAAAGATAGAAGGCGATTATGCGAATGTCGTCGGACTCCCTTTAAGTGCCTTGTATGTACTGGCGGGGATTGCCGGTATGAGCTTATGAGCGAAGGGGTAAGGAAACTGGCCCCCGGTGAGCGGCCGCGGGAACGTTTTTTTCACCATGGTGCCGCTGCCGTTTCAGATCAGGATTTATTGGCCATTTTATTGCGTACGGGCACGAAGGGACAGTCGGTTTTAGACGTTTCACGGTGTATTCTTCGTACCTTGCCGGAAGAAAATATTTATTATTTGGGAGAGACGGATGTCAGACGTCTTTGTACCGTAAAAGGAATAGGCAGGGATAAGGCCGTCACTTTGTGTGCCGCTATAGAGTTGGGCAAACGAATTGCCCGTCAGAGAGTAAAGGTAAACGCCAGGGATTTCAGCAGTCCCTCTACAGTGGCCGACTATGTAATGGAAGACATGCGCTGTTTGAGACAAGAAAAATTTTCAGCCTTGTATGTGTCTTCCAAAAATAAACTGATTGCCTTACGTGAGCTGACGAGCGGGACACTCAATGAAAGTCTGGCTAAGGCCAGAGACGTCTTCAGATATGCTTTGGAATACAATGCGGCGGCGGTTATTCTTATACATAACCATCCCAGTGGCGATCCGACCCCTTCAAAAGAAGATATAAAAGCCACTCAATGTATTGCTGAGGCCGGTCGAGTCATGGGAATTCCTGTTTTGGACCATATTATTATCGGTGACGGAACCTATGTCAGTTTGTGTGAGAGAGGCTATATATAAGCCATTCTTGACTGACTCGCGCGGATTGTCGTATAATAATCAGGCAAGGTTTAAAGCCTTGTCTACCGGGCCTATAGCTCAGCGGTAGAGCCACCGGCTCATAACCGGTTGGTCCTTGGTTCGAACCCAAGTAGGCCCACCACATGTAAACAAAGCTATTTCGCACTGTTGCGGGATAGCTTTTTTTATAAACCGTGAGAAAAGCGAGCGAGGTTTTATATGAAATTATCGAAACGCCTTTCGGCTGTAGCGAAAATGGTGCCTGTAAATACTACCCTGGTTGATGTGGGGACGGATCACGCCTATTTACCCGTATATTTGTGTGAGCAGGGGATTTGTCCGCATGTAGTAGCGTCCGATGTTGCACCGGGTCCCTTATCGTCCGCATCGGCTCATACGGCTCAGGCCGGACTTGCGGATCGCATTGAGTGTCGCCTTGCCGACGGCTTATCATCGGTTGCACCCGGAGAGACGGACGGCGCCGTACTTTGCGGGATGGGCGGTAAGTTGATGATGCGAATACTTGAGGCAAAATTCGACCTTGTGAGACAATTGAAATATCTCATCTTACAGCCTCAAAGTGATGCCGGTGCATTGCGGCAATATGCGGTTGAACACGGTTTTCGTATAACCAAGGAAACATTGATTAAAGAGGACGGTCGCTTATATCAAGTATTAAGAATTGAACCCGGTAAAGAAGACGATTTTCCTTTCTGGCAGTATGAGACGGGACCGCGTAATTGGGATGATAAGAATCCTTTATTGGGAGAGTTGATAGATGAAATAATACGCAAAAAGAAGCGTTTTTTGAAGGGA
>NZ_JAQCUN010000015.1:0-8507 GCF_027685385.1 Megasphaera sp. AF13-6AC | reverse complement strand
TTTTTTGAAGGGAATGGAGGCGGCAGGCCGCCTCGAAGACGTTGAAAGAACCAAAAAGGAAATAGATGAATGGGAGGAAAGAAAATGTCTGTGGCATTTAAAGCGATTATTGATGTAATGGAAAATCTGGCACCTTTGACTTTAAAAGAAGACTGGGATAACCCGGGCTTACTTGTAGGAAATCCGGAACAGGAAGTGAAATCCGTCTTATTGACGTTGGACGTAACAAAAGAAAATGTATGCTATGCTGTAGATCATCATTTTGACTGTATTATCAGTCATCACCCCGTCATTTTTTCGGGGATTAAAGCTTTGAGAACGGATACCTATGACGGTCGTATGTTTGCACAGTTATTGTCTCACCATATAGGCGTATATTGTGCTCATACCAATCTGGATTCGGCAACGGGAGGGGTTAACGATGTCTTAGCCTCTCTCTTGGAGCTACATGACGTGCGACCTCTAGACGGAGAAGAAGGCGGTTCTATGGGGAGAATCGGCAGACTTTCTGAGGCCATGAGCCTTGCTGAAGTCATGGAATATATTAAGGTAAAGTTGAATCGACCTGTCTTACCTTATGGCGGCAAAGAAAAAGAAATAGTAGAATCAATCGCTCTTTGCGGCGGGGCTGCTACGTGTTTCATGAATGACGCCGTTCGTGCCGGTGCGGACCTGTATCTTACGGGCGATGTAAAATATCATGATTTTCAGCAAGCGGTAAAAGACGATATATTTTTAGTTGACGGAGGACATTACGGAACGGAATTTCCCGTCGTATTCGAGCTGCAACGCCTGTTACAGACAGAAAGTGAGAAACGGGGTTGGGAAGTAAAATTCGTTGTTGATTCGACGAGTCGTGATTTTATTTCATATCTTTAAGGAGGGTGAATAATGACTAAAGAAGAACATATTCAGCGTTTAAAGGATGATCCTATTTATGTGGTCATGGGCGAGGCCTTATCTTTGGGGCGTAAGAATACGGAAGTAGCGAAAACCCTTTTAGATGTAGGCGTAAGAATCATTCAATATCGGGAAAAACATAAAACCTGGCGAGAAAAATATGCCGAAGCATCGGAAATTGCGGTTATGTGTAAAAAATACGGAGCGACATTTATTATGAATGACTCCGTGGACTTAGCCGTTGCTTGCGGAGCCGACGGGATTCATGTCGGACAGGACGATGCACCGGTTCAAATCGTAAAGAAAATAGCCGGTCAAAATGTGTTTGTCGGCGTATCGACGAATACGACAAAAGAATTACAGGGAGCATTAGCAGACGGTGCGGACTATGTCGGCTTCGGGCCTATGTTCCCGACATCATCAAAGAGCGATGCCGATGAGGTCGTTACGGAAGAAACCATTCGCAGTGCCTTGGAATTTCCGCTTCCCGTCGTGACTATCGGCGGTATAGGTTTAGAAAATATTCGCACTTTATATGACAGAGGGTTCCGTTCCTTTGCCATGATCAGTGCTGTCGTATCGCAAAAGGATATAAAGAAAGCCGTCGACGACTTGAGGCAAGCTTTGAAATAGTTTTCTTGACGGGTTTACAAGAGATAGCGTATGATAATACACGATGAGTATGAAAGGTAATCGCCAGTACGAAGGTATTGGAGGAAAGTCCGAGCTCCGTAGGGCAGGATGCCGGATAACGTCCGGCGAAGGTGACTTTAGGGACAGTGCCACAGAAATGTGTACCGCCACGTAAGTGGTAAGGGTGGAACGGTGCGGTAAGAGCGCACCAGCGGTAAGGTAACTTGCCGGCTAGGTAAACCCCATCCGGAGCAAGACCGAATAGGGAAGGGATGAAGTTGCCCGCTGATCTTCCGGGTTGTGTCGCTCGAACAGGCCGGCAACGGTCTGTCTAGATAGATGATTACCACTGCGCAAGCAGAACAAAACTCGGCTTATTGATTACTCATCATTCGCAAATAAAAGGGACTGCTTTTCGAAGCGGTCCTTTTATTATGATGAAGCGTAAGAGGACGAAGCGTATGATTAATATGAAAGAAGAGCGACAGTTTATGGGAAACCGTGTCTATGGACGGCGAGTAGTCGACGGCCATGTACATACGGAGCTGTGTCCTCATGGAAGTGGTGATAAGACGGCATTAATGATCGAGAAGGCTATTGATTTAAAAATCGATAAAATTTGCTTAACTGAACATGCCCCCTTGCCGGTAGAGTTTAAGAACGTATATGGCGGTATTAAAGCAGGTTATGATACGGGAGCGCTTAAAGCGGATCAAGTCGAAGTATATTTAGAGTTGGCTGAAAGGTTAAAAAAAGATTATGCAACCCGTATCAATATTTCCGTCGGCTTGAAGTGGATTATCTACCCGGATTTGAAGACTATACGCGCTCTTTTTTGAATGAATACGGGGCATTTACGGAGGATAATATATTATCATTACACTTCTTAGACGGATATGACGGGAAGTTTTATTGTGTAGATTACAGTACGGATGATTTCCGGAAAGCCTTCAGGCCTTGGCTTTTCGACCAAAATGCATTGTATTATAAATATTTTACCTGTTTAAAAAAGGCTGTGTGCGCCGACTTGGGCAAGTACACTCCTGTGCGTATAGGGCATCTTGATCTAATAAAAAAATATAGACTTCACTTTGGCTTTACCAAACCTCTTGATGAACAAAATTGCCGCTTAATTAAAGAGATACTCCTTATTATGAGAAAACAGGGACGGCAGTTGGACTATAATATGAGCGGCTTTTTTAAGCCTCAATGTCGGGAAATGTATCCGAGTCGCTTCATTCAAGTCATGGCTGACGTATTGGGAGTCCCGTTTATACCCGGATCCGATTCTCATAGCGTAGAAGATCTGGAACGGGCCTGGGGATAAGGCAATGAGTTTTTGTGAAATACCGGGATGAATAAGACAGAGCTCTGCAGTCTGCGAAAAGATACGGGAAAAACAAAAAGGCGTAACACAGGTGTGCTACGCCTTTTTAAATCAGTCTTTAAAAACTGTGTGTAGGGCAATACTGAGGGCTCGTAATTGAGGAGCTTTTTTACGCTGGTGTTCATTCATACGCCCTAAAATATCGCTGAGAATCGAAACGGCCTTTACAATATGAGGTCCTTTGTTGAGCATTACGCACTCCGCCCGTTCACCCATGGCGGCATCGGTTATTTCGGCTCGAGTTGGCAAGCCCGTCTTAACTAAAGTTTCCAGTACTTGAGTGGCCCAAATGACGGGGACATGAGCGGCTTCACAAATCCAGAGGATCTCCTCCTGAAGTTCCGATAAACGATGATAACCCGCCTCTACCGCCAAGTCGCCGCGAGCAATCATGACGCCGAAAGGTTGCTTGGAAGCAGCTTTTACAATGATTTGTGGTAGATTGGCTACGCTTTCCTTTGTTTCTATCTTAGCAATAATGGCAATGGAAGAAGACTTTTTGCCCAGTCTCTTTTTCAATTCTCTTTGTAGCAGCTCAATATCGTCTCCGTTACGCACAAAGGAGTAACCGATGCTGTCGGCACGACCAATCATAAAATCCAGGTCTTCCAGATCTTTGGCGGTTAGGGGCGTAATGTCCAAGTGCGTTTCAGGAAAATTCAGACTCTTTTTAGGCTTTACACGGAAGCCTTTTTCTTTAGCAGCCGTAACGGTTAAAAAAGCTCCGTTATCAGTCATTTCAGTAACTCTGGCCGTGAGCTTTCCGTCGTCGATAAGAACGGGGTCTTCCTCTTTTAACGTATTAAAGACTTCCGGTGCCGAACAGGCCAAGACAATTTTTCCGAGTGCCTCAGGCGGACAGAATCCGATGGATTGAGATAAGAAGAAGGAATCTCCTTCCAGTAATTTATCCGTATCGCCTGTAATAAGAACTCCTGAAATACGGATTTTCGGACCGGCTAAGTCCATGTATACGCGACAATCTTTGCCGGTTTCCTTTTTTGCCCGTTCTAAATTATCCAACATAGCGGTCCAAACTATGCGGTCATCGTGAGCACAATTGATACGAACCGTATCCATACCGGCTTCCAATAAATTGCGAACAAGTTTGTAGTCATCAGCCGCTTCGGGCGGAAGGGTTACCATAATATGAGTATTTATATTATTGGCGGCTCCGAAGATAAGTCCCGTATTGTGGTCTAACAGTTTATCGCCGTGAAAGAACCACTTTTGTGACGGATAATTGATTAGATTTTCTTCTTTTTCACATAAACGGCCCAAGGTTGCCATGACGGCGTCAAGGTTAGCCATGGTACGGGCTTCGCTACGTCCTAAAGAGGAAAGCCCCAGGGGAAGAAGCCGCTCTTGAACGGGGCGTAAGTCGTGACAGCGAACAGCCAGATAATAGGCCAGGTTTAAAGCGCTGAAGCGGAAAGGGCGTCTTTCAATGCCCGGCAGCCAGGTACGAAAGAGAGCTTCGCCGTCATTCATAATATCTGCGCGTAAAGAATATAATTCTTCATATAAAGCGTCTATATGTTGTTTCATATTATCACGGTCCTTTCCGGTTTATAAGAAGGTAAATGGTATATTCCTTCTATACACTCAGTATACGATGAAAAGAATGTGAAATAAATAACTTTTTATCTAAAAATCTCAATATGATAAAGCCGTATAAAATAGCCAAAAGTCATGCATGGCAAGAATGAAGAATATTGTAAAAAAAGGTCACAGGGCTGTAAAAGCGTAAAATCAGACTGGATTGAGCCGGTATAATCTTTACTTTTAAGGGTCTCCATGCTATCATTCTGATTGTAATAGTTACTGTCGTGCAGTATGCGTAATTACTGATTCGGCACGATTATGAATCTGGTCAAAGCGAGGGAGTTAAGTTGGCATTAATTGTAAAAAAATTCGGCGGCAGTTCTGTCGCTACACCTGATAAAATGCAAGCCATTGTAAAACGTGTGCTCAAGGGTATGAAAGAGGATGACCAGGTCGTCCTTGTCGTTTCCGCCATGGGCGATACGACAGATGAACTCGTTTCGCTGGCCCGTCAAGTTACATCAAAACCGTACGGTCGAGAAATGGACATGCTTCTTTCTACAGGCGAACAGATATCCATAGCCTTGATGGCTATGGCCTTTGCCGAAGCGGGTCATAAGGCCGTATCTTTTACGGGTGCTCAGGCCGGTATTGTAACGAGCAAGGCATATAACAAAGGCAGAATTTTGGAAATTAATGCCGAACGAGTTAAAGAGGCTCTGAAAGAAGGTAATATTGTCATTGTAGCCGGTTTTCAAGGGATGACGGATGACGGCGATATTACCACTTTGGGTAGAGGCGGTTCGGATACGACGGCCGTTGCCGTTGCCGGAGCTATAAATGCAGATGCCTGTGAAATTTATACGGATGTAGACGGTATTTATACTTCCGACCCCCGTGTTGTTCCGGAGGCGCGCAAGATGGAAGAAATAACGTACGGAGAAATGTTGGAAATGGCTAAACTCGGTGCAGGTGTTATGCAGCCTCGTGCCGTTGAAATGGGCAGTCGGTTTAACGTTCCTATTCATGTACGTTCGACTTTTTCCGAAATAAAAGGAACAATGATACAGGAGGGTTATTCTATGGAAGTAAAGCAATACCTTATTCGCGGTGTGGCGGAAGATAAAAATGTAGCTAAAGTAACAATTCTCGGTGTACCCAACAAACCGGGGTATGCCTATCGTATTTTTGCGGAATTGGCAGATCGCAATATAGATGTGGACATGATCGTACAAAGTGTAAGGGTTGCCAACGAAGGCGTGACTGATATTACCTTTACGGTAAGTCGGGATGATTCGGCTCTTGTACGCGATGTATTGGCGGGAATTCGTGATGAATTGAGCATTGAAGATATTCTTATTGATGAAAAAATGGGGAAGGTTTCCGTTGTAGGTGCAGGGATGGCCGGACATCCGGGTATTGCTGCCAGCATGTTCGGTATTATGAGTGATAACGGAATTAATATTGAAATTATATCTACTTCTGAAATCAGTATTACGTGCTTAATCGGTGAAGAATCTGTTGATAAAGCCGTACGGGCTATACACGCACACTTCTTTGATAAGGACTGAAAATTCATGACTGTACTTGATAATTTTACGGAAGAAATTTTGCAAAGCGAACGGCCTAAAAACGTATTGCTTCATAATATGATTCGCGGGCTGGATAAGGAAAAACCGCCTCAGTTTGAAGTTCCGGCCAAAAAATATGCGTTTGAGTCCAATTTGCACGGCTTTTCTTACGATTATCAGCATAGTACGGTTACCATATCGTACAAGGTAGCAGATGGGGTCTATCCGGATGTGACCGTGTCTTTTCGTACCTTCCGTGCCTATTTGGAAGGGTTGGCCGTTTGTGTACGCATGCAAAAATGGTAGATATATTCTAAACCTGTAACTGCGGTTGCAGGTTTGTTTTTTATGTGGAGGAATTATGTTCAGCGGTATTGATATTGTTCAAATTACTCGCCTTGAATCTTTGGTCAAGGAACACGAAGGACGTCTGGAGAGGTTGTTTTCTCCGGCAGAGATCGCTTACTGTCGCCGTAAGGGGCAAGGTGCCGTTGCTTCCTATGCCGGACTATATGCAGCCAAAGAAGCTTTTTTTAAGGCCATGGGGAGCGGTTTTAGAGGCGGACTTTGGCGCGATGTGGAAGTAGGACATACTGAAGAAGGTGCACCCTATTTGATTTTACACGGTTATTATGCAGAAAAAGCGGCGGAAAAATCTGCCAATATGCCCGTTTTATCTATTTCACACGATGGTGATTATGCAATTGCACAGGTTGTTTGGGATGCGTAGGAGGCTATGAGATGAAAATATTAAGAAAAGCGGCGGATATGAAAGCTATAGACAAGGCAGCCATGAGTGAACCGTACGGCATAGCTCCGGCTGTATTGATGGAAAATGCAGGTCGAGCCGTCAGCGAAAAGGGTGGCGTATATGTCGGCGGTTGGAGCGGTAAAGATGTCATGATTCTTTGCGGTAAGGGAAATAACGGCGGTGACGGATTTGTAACGGCCAGGCATATTTTGGCAGACGGAGGTCGAGTGTATGTCTACGCTTTCGGAGAAAAGGAAGGATACAGCGATGAAAGCAAGGCGCACTTAAAGACGTTGGAAGCTATGTGTGACGGTGAGCGTTGCAGCTTGATTTACTATAAAACCGCATCGGATTCAGCGTTGTTAATAAAACAATTAGATACTTGCCATGTCGTCATTGACGCCTTATTAGGGACAGGCTTTAAGGGGGAGTTGCGGGAACCGTATAAAAGCATAGTGACGGCAGTTAACGAAGCGGCCGCCGGCCGGCGTGTGGCCGTTATTTCCGTTGATATGCCCAGCGGAGTGAATAGTGATACGGGAGCTGTAAGCGGCTCCGGGGCAGAAGAAGAATCGGCTCCCGTTATGGCGGACTTAACCGTCACCTTCGGAGCTTTTAAACAAGGGCAGTTCCTTTACCCGGGAAAGGCTTGTACGGGAAAGTTGGAAATTGACCATATAGGGATTCCTGTTGCCTTGTCGGAACAATGTAAAGAAGCCGTTTTCTTGCCGAGTCGGCAGGATGTTATCGATGCCGTCAGACCTCGACGTGTGAACAGTCATAAGGGAACGCACGGGACTGTAGCCGTCCTGACCGGCTGTAATGACATGGCCGGTGCCGCATTAATGACTGCTGACGGAGCCGTGCGTGCCGGAGCGGGAAAGGTTTTTTTATATACCCCGTCGGAAACGGCAAAGTATTGTATTGCAAGACAACCGGAGGTTATGGTTCACGGTGTCGGGCCGGCAGGAACTCGCACCTTGAGAGGCCGTGAAGCCCGTGAGATAGCCGATGACCTGGAAAATGCATCGGTTCTTGTTATGGGTCCGGGTATGGGAAAGCATGAAGGCGTATTTGATTTTATCAACTGTATAGCAGAAAAAACGACCTGCCCCATGGTAATTGATGCGGACGGCTTGAATTGTTTGGCGGAACATGATAAACGGGCTTTTTTTAAAAAGTACGGTAGGCGGACAGTAATTACGCCGCACCCGGCTGAATTTTCCCGTCTATCGGGGGTATCTGTCAGAGGTATTAAGACGGATCTTATTAAAGCGGCTACGGACTTTGTACATACTTACGGTGTGAATTTGGTATTAAAGGGGGCTCCTACACTTACCGTATCGGCTAAAACGGGTCACGTATATGTTAATGAAACGGGAAATGCCGGTATGGCGACAGGCGGTATGGGTGATGTATTGAGCGGTATTACGGCTGCCATGATTTGTCATGACGGTATTGATTCTTTGGCTGTTGCGGCTTGTGCGGCTGTATATTTGCACGGTGCAGCCGGTGATTATTGTGCCCGACATATCGGTCCGTACGGGTTTACCGCAACGGAGGTAGCGTCCGCTGTGCCCAAAGTTTTAGCTCAATGGGATGAAGAACGTCTCGTGCCGGCCTTACAAGAACCGTATATAATGTCATAAAAATGTACCGGAACGGACAGAAAACAGCATGTATCATGTTTTACTCTCACAGAAACGATGTGCTATAATAA
>NZ_JAQCUN010000149.1:0-2760 GCF_027685385.1 Megasphaera sp. AF13-6AC | reverse complement strand
TACGGAAAGAACGGCATCCGTAATTTCCGGGCCGATACCGTCACCTTTAAATACAGTGATTGTCTTCATTCTTATCTGTCCTTTCTGGCAATGTAAGGCTCTAAAGACCCGACAAATTTTGTAGCGGGACGCATAATTCGTCCGTCGTATAATTTGTTTTCTAAATTATGGGCTAACCAGCCGACGAGACGGCTGACGACAAATAAGGGTGTATACAAGTCCTGCGGAATACCGAGTAATTGATAACAGAATCCGCTGTAGTAGTCAACATTACTGCAAATATCCATACCCTTTTCGGCACTGATTATTTTTTTAGCTACATCTTCAAAGCGGCGATAAAAGTCGAACTGCTTTTCCAACCCCTTCTTTTTAGCGATTTCACCACAGTACTTACGCATAATTTCCGCACGCGGGTCTGATAGAGTATAAACGGCATGTCCGAAACCGTATACCAATCCGTCTGATTGAGGGAAGGTCTTGCTTAAAATTTCCCGTACCGTTTCTTCCATCTTTTCATTGGATGCATCCAAGCCGATTTTATCTATAACAGCATGCATCAGCTTGGAGGCACGAATATTGGCGCCGCCGTGACGAGGGCCTTTTAAGGCCCCGATGGAACTGGCCATAGTGGAATAAATATCCGTATCCGTCGAAGCGACGACGACATTGGTGAAAGTTGAGTTTGTACCGCCACCGTGATCGGCGTGAAGGAAGAGCAGAATATCTAAAAGTTTAGCTTCCGCATCCGAAAAGACACCGTCGGGTCGTAAAAGTGACAAAATATTTTGAGCTGTCGAGTAATCTTTGCGCGGATAGTGTATAATCAAGCTGTGTCGGTCGTAATAATGGACTTTGGACATATAGGCGTAGCAAGCAATAGAGGGTAACTTAGCCATAATATCCAGTCCCTTGCCCAGCATTTGATACACATCCGTATTATCCGGATCGGGATCGTAATTATATAAAATCAACAAAGCATGCTGGAGTTTGTTCATCAAATTTTTTCCGGGCATACGGAGCAGATTCATTTCCAGAAAATCATCGGGAAGTTGGTAAGAGTCGGATAAGGTCTTACAGAACTCCCTCAGTTCAGCCTTATTCGGTAAGTAGCCGAAAAGAAGTAGAAAACAGGCTTCTTCGTACAAATAACCGCTATAAGTATCCTTATTTACAATATCGCTAATGTTTATGCCTCTATAATACAAGATGCCGTCGCTATTGACTTTATTGCCTTCCGTGTCGCGCTTGTATCCGACAACATCGGCAATACGAGTCAAGCCGACAAGAACCCCCGTATGGTCTTCATTACGAAGACCTCGCTTAACGCCGTATTTACTGTAAAGATCTCTGGGGATTTGAGTATAGTTTTGAGATTTTCCGTAGAATTGGGCTAGTTTAATATTTTGAGTCATGCCGTAGGCTCCTTTCCTAGGGGCTGGGTATTGGTAAATATTCTTTCAGTTTTATAAATATCCAAACAAGAAGAGGTGTTTCGAACCACGAATAATACACTTGTAATTATAGCATAAAAACACGCTCTGTAAAATAAAATTAAATGATAACGGATGGATTGTCGGATGTTTGTAGTAGAATAAATATGATATAATATAAGCTATATGAGTTTATTATTTTACAATATGAAATTCGATTACATGATTTTCGAAATAAGGAATTAATTTAGGAATAACGGAGGAGGACGCTGTGATTAAACTGTATAAAAACGGAGCGTACTTAATTAACGGTACACAAATTGTAGAAGCCGGTAATGAAAATGAATTGAAAGCAGCTTGCGGCTGTTGTGTAACACCTGAAGAAGGACGAAAGGGAACCATTGCCTACTCTATTTTGATGAACCATAATACGGCGAATTCGCAAGAACATTTAAAAATTCGCTTTGACGCTATGGCTTCCCATGATATTACGTATGTAGGTATTATTCAAACGGCACGCGCCTCGGGAATGGAGCGGTTTCCTTTACCTTATGTGCTGACTAACTGTCACAATTCTTTGTGTGCCGTCGGTGGTACGATTAATGAAGATGATCACGTTTT
The DNA here is from genome assembly GCF_027685385.1 of Megasphaera sp. AF13-6AC. Taxonomy (NCBI): domain Bacteria; kingdom Bacillati; phylum Bacillota; class Negativicutes; order Veillonellales; family Veillonellaceae; genus Megasphaera; species Megasphaera sp. AF13-6AC. The sequence goes on along the minus strand of NZ_JAQCUN010000149.1, from coordinate 709 downwards.
CGGTCTGTCGGCAGCTAAAAAGTACGGCGGTATTTTCGTGCCGCCTCATTTAGCCGTTATTCATCAATATATGCGTGAAAAAATGGCTGCCTGCGGCAGCATGATTTTAGGATCAGACAGTCATACTCGTTACGGAGCTCTTGGAACTATGGCTATGGGTGAAGGTGGCGGTGAGCTGGTAAAACAATTATTGGAAGATACCTATGATATCGCTTATCCTGATATTGTCGGTGTGTATTTGGAAGGAAAGCCCAATCCGGCCGTAGGACCTCATGACATTGCCATCGCCTTGGTCGGAGCCGTATTTAAGAATGGTTATGTTAAAAATAAGGTCATGGAATTTATAGGTCCCGGAGTGGCATCTATGAATACGGATTACAGAAACAGTGTTGATGTCATGACAACGGAAACAACCTGTCTTTCGTCCGTATGGAGAACCGATGAGGATACGAAGGCTTATTTGACTATGCACGGCCGTAAAGATGCATATAAGGAACTGAATCCTTCGGCTGTTGCATATTATGACGGTATGATTTATGTAGATTTATCGAAAATCAAGCCCATGATTGCCATGCCTATGCATCCTAGCAGAGCCTTTACAATTGATGATGTTATTGCAAACGGTCCGGATATTTTAAGAGAAACGGAAGAGATTATCAAAGAGCGGTTGGCTAATAAGTCCATTGAATTTTCTTTGACGGATAAATTG
>NZ_JAQCUN010000148.1:0-2782 GCF_027685385.1 Megasphaera sp. AF13-6AC | reverse complement strand
GAATCTGAAGTCCTCTTTGGCCGGCACTGATACTGAAAATATCAATAGAAAGAGCGGTTTCATCAATATACGTAGGGAAAAGTTTTTTCATACCTATAGGTGAACAGCCGCCGCGAATATAGCCTGTAAGATCCGAAAGCTCCTTAACGTGAATGAGATGAACGTTTTTATTGCCGCTTACATGAGCGGCTTTTTTTAAGTCAAGTTCCTTGTGGACAGGAATACAAAAGACGACGGGGCCCGTTACATTTCCCCGGCCGACGAGAGTTTTAAAAACTTTATCCGGCGGCATCCCTACCTCGGCGGCTGCATGGATTCCCGATAAGTCTTCTTCCGTGTATTCGTAAGTTTTTATGTCGTAAAGAATGTGATTCTTATCCAATATGCGCATGGCATTGGTCTTTTTAGTTTTACTCATGGATTTTTCTCCTTTAATATTCAATTTTACTATAGCACAGCCTACTGATCCTTGCTACCGTTGCATGCCCAAAAATCCTATCTTATAATACGAGTATATTCACTCGAAAAAGAAGGAGTATTTATGAACATCAAAATTGTGCAGTGTACGGCTGCCAAATGTGACTATGAAACAAATTATAAAAGAATTGAAGAGGCGACAAGTGAAGCTGTAAGTAGCGGTCATACGGATGTCCTTGTTTTTCCCGAAATGTGGAATACCGGATTTTATCCGGAATCATTGGAAACCGGTGCTGATGAGGACGGTAAGCAAACGAAAGCATTACTGGCAAAACTTTCTTCTCAATACGGTGTAAATATAGTAGGAGGCTCCGTAGCCGTACGAGAAGGCGCAGGCCTGTATAATCGCCTATATGCATTTAATCGTAAGGGCGAGGAGTTGGTTGCCTACGATAAGGTGCATCTGTTTTCTCCGGCTAAAGAAGATGAACGGTTTGAGGCCGGATCAGAACTTTGTAAGTTTGCGCTGGACGGTATACAGGCCGGGGCGGTTATTTGCTATGACTTGCGCTTTATTGACTGGGTAACGTTGACAGCTCAAGGGGCAGATATCCTTTTTGTACCTGCTTCCTGGCCTTTACCTCGAGTAGATCAATGGCGGCTTTTATGTTGTGCTGCAGCCGTTCAGTGCCAATGCTGGGTAGTCGGTGTAAATGCGACCGATGACGTACAGGGTAAAATCGGCGGCGGACATTCCTTAGTGGTTAACCCTTTGGGATATATAGAGACGGAAGCCGGCTCAGAGCGACAAATCTTATCGGCTTGCGTAGATACGAATTTATCCGGGGACGTGCGTAAACGCATACCCGTACAGACGGATCGCAGGGATGATATATATGAAAAAATAAGGCGAGGGATGAAATAATGAATCGGTACGATGAGTTAAAAAAATATATTGAAGAAAATGCGAAACTTGCCTATGACCTTAACTACGCCGTAGCAGCCGACCCGGAACTCTCCGGCTGTGAATACAGGGCTTGTGCCCGTTATGTAGAACTGTGCCGGCAAATGGGTTGGCCTGTAGAAGAGAACTTCACAAAACAGAAGACGGCTTTTCGAGCTGTTGTAACAAGACCTGAAAAAGCGGTGTTGAAAGTGGCTCTTCTGGCAGAATATGATGCCTTGCCGGATATAGGCCACGGCTGCGGGCATTCGGCTAACGGAGCAATGAGTTTCTTAGCAGCGGCAGCCTTGTCCAAAGTCAAAGACCTGCCCGTACAAATCGATTTAATCGGGACGCCGGACGAAGAGTTGCGCGGCGGCAAGGCTGTTATGGTTAAAGAAGGCGTATTTAAGGATTATGATTTAGCCCTTATGATTCATATATCGTCCGACCGGACGGAACCGAATTCGGAAGTATTGGCCTTAAGTTGCTATCGTGTCGTTTTTCACGGCCAAACGGCGCACGGAGCACACGACCCTTGGAAGGGAAGGAATGCACTGAACGGGGCTATGTTGGCTCTTCATGCCGTAGATATGTTGCGCCAGCATGTACGGCCTGAGACTCGTATCGGCACGTACATTGTGGACGGCGGGACGGCTTCAAACGTTGTCCCGGACCGAGCGGAGTTGGAATGCACTCTACGCTATACGTCACGCCCTTATCTAAATGAAGTCGTGGAAAAATTTATGAATTGTATTAAAGGGGCGGCCCTGGCAACGGAAACGACATATGAAGTGACTCCCGTGGGCTTGGATTTTGATGATATGGTATGGAATAAGGCGGCAACGGAGGTCTCGGCATCTGTTTTAACAGATATGGGAATTGAGTATATGATGTCTGACGGATCTAACGGCAGCTCCGATGTAGGCAATGTGAGTCATCAATGTCCCGCTCTGCAATTATATTTAGCGGCGGGCGATACTTATTATCCGGGTCACTCTCGGGAAATTGCAGCCATGGTTCAGGATAAAAAAATAGAACCGGTTCTTTCTTGCGGTGCCGAAATTATGGGCCGTATTATTTTGAAGCTGGCAACTGATGAAAAGAGTCGCCGTGCTGTAGCTGACGAGTTTGCCCGTACACAAGAGTCCCGAATATAATGTTGTAATTACAATGGACGGACCTTGTGAATATTCATATACTTGGACTATGATAATGATAAATTGTTTCAGTATAAAATATTTATATACAAGGAGAATTGAATATGGTACAGGCAGATGTATTTAAAGTAGATATTGAAAAATGTAAAGAACTGGTGCGTATTAAACGGGCCTATATAACGGGACAGATGTCATTTGACGAGGCCCGCAAGGAATTGACTTCCAGGTTTGATTCCGTAACGCCCGAAGAATTTGCTTACGG
>NZ_JAQCUN010000147.1:0-2789 GCF_027685385.1 Megasphaera sp. AF13-6AC | reverse complement strand
GCGCTTATTTTGCAAAAAGACGTGAAAAAAAGGGCATGACACCGGAAAAAGCTCGTGAAATTATGCTGAATAATTACACTATGTTTGCTTGCGGTATCTTGGCTCTCGGCGATGCTGACGGGGTTGTATCCGGGGCGGCTACGACTTCGGCTGATGTTATTCGTGCCGGCTTACAGGTTATCGGACCTAAGCCGGGCAATAAGACCGTATCAAGTGCCTTTATTTTGATTACCAATACTCCTCAGTACGGTGATAACGGTATTCTCGTTCTCGGTGACTGCGGCGTTATTCCTGATCCGACTGCTGAACAATTGGCTGATATTGCTACTATGTGTGTTGATCGTGCACGTCGTACTGTTCAGATTCTTAACCCGAAGGTTGCTATGCTTTCTTATTCCACTAAGGGAAGCGGTAGCGGCGGCTCCGTTGATGTTGTACGTGAAGCTGTCGAAATACTTAAGTCCCGTAACGTAGACTTCGAATTTGACGGTGAAATTCAAGCCGATGCGGCTATCGTTCCGGAAGTCGGCCAACATAAAGCTCCGGGTTCGAAAGTTGCAGGGCATGCCAATATCCTTATATTCCCCAGCTTAGATGCGGCTAATATCGGGTACAAGTTGGTACAGCGGTTTGCCAATGCGACGGCTTTGGGGCCCTTGGTACAAGGCCTTGCCAAACCGGTTCTTGACTTGTCTCGCGGGGCTTCGGCAGAAGATGTGGCGGACGTTGTTGCCGTTTGCTGCTCCGATGCTATTGCAGTAGATAAAGAAAAGAAAAACGCATAAGTTTTATAAAAATCGGATTCGGTCTTGGCCGGGTCCGATTTTTTTCGTCTTAAGCTTGCTTTATCGAATGTGGTAAAATAGGGCATATAGAGTTTTTGACGTAGATGCAGGAGGAACTTCGTGTCTTGGGAAATTGAACAAGAACTTAAAAATATAAGAAGTGCGGAACGGGGATATTACTCATATCCCTTCGGCACGAGACGGACTATGGTTGTCTGTTACGCCAATACATACGAAGTAGCCATGAGTAATTTGGGATTTCAAATCGTCTACGATATTGTCAATAAACGGAATGATTGGCAATGCGAACGGGCATTTCTGCCTGACGGCAAGTTGGCCGGCTTATATGAAAAATCAAATACGCCCTTGCTAACTGTAGAAAATGCCCGTCCTGTAAGAGACTTTGAAGTGGTCGGAATTTCCGTTAATTTTGAAATGGATTATTTCCATGTACCGGAACTGTTGGCGCGCAGTCGAATCACGGTTCTTGCGTCCAAACGAGGGGAAGACGAGCCGTTGGTTGTTATGGGGGGGCCGGTAGCCTTCTTCAATCCCGAACCGCTTACTCCGTTTATCGATGTATGCATTGTCGGTGAAGGGGAAACGACGATTCCCGACTTCCTTGATTGCCTTAATGAATGTAAGGAAAGAGGATATACGAGAAAAGAGACCTTAAAAGCACTGGCGAAGGTACCGGGAATGTACATACCGTCCTTATATGAACACCGCTACGATGAAACGGGACGGTTGCTGGCCATCATACGGCATGACGGAGCGCCTTTAAAGGTAGAGCGGCAATGGGCAGAGTTAACTTTACCGGGAGAAACGGTAGTCGATACGCCGCATACTGAATTCGGTGCCATGTATTTGGTGGAAGTAGGGCGCGGTTGCGGTCGCCATTGTCGGTTTTGTATGGCCGGATACTGCTACCGTAAGCCTCGTATGCGACCGTTATCGTATGTAAAAGAGGCGGTTTTACGCGGCAAGGCGGCGGGAAAGAAAATCGGGCTCATGGGAGCGGCTATTTCCGATTATCCGTACATTGACGAATTGGTTGAATTCATTCGCAGTGAAAATTTATCGTTTTCTTGTGCGTCATTGCGAGCCGACTCGATAACACCGGTAATCGTCAAAGGCCTTGCGGAAAGCGGACAGAAAACAATTACACTGGCACCTGAAGCCGGTAGTGTACATATGCGTAACATTATTAATAAAGGGATTGAAGAAGAGCATCTGATGCATTCTGTCGACTTGGCTACGGCAGCAGGTATTAAACATGTTCGCATGTATATTATGGTGGGACTGCCGATGGAAACGGACGAAGATATACAGGGGATTATCGACATGACGTTGCGTGTGCGTGATCACATGTCGTCCATAGGCAATATGAGTAAAATTACGCTGAGTATCAATCCCTTTATCCCCAAGCCGTGTACGCCTTTTCAGTGGATGGCCGTAACGGATAAAAAGACGGTTGATGCCCGGCTGGCCTCTATCAAGGCGGCTTTTAAAAAGGACAGGCGTATTGAAGTGTTAATCGAATCAACTCGGGAATGTTATATACAGGCCATTCTTTCACGCGGTGACAGGCGAGTCGGAGCTGTTTTGGCAAAAGCCTGTGAATATGGCGGGATAAAAGGATGGAAAAGGGCCGTGAAGGAATTGAACTTTGACAGTGACGCTTTTTTGTACAGACAGCGTGATTTAGATGAAATTCTGCCTTGGGCCGTTCTCGATACGGGATTGAAAGAAGGGTATTTAGAGGAAGAATTAGTTAAAGCCGAGAAGGGTGAGTATACACTGCCTTGTTTTGACGGTTGTAAGCGGTGTCAAGTTTGCGGAGGTTCTCATGACTGTGCGAGTCTCTAAGGAAAATGTTCCGGTCTGGGAAGATTGGCCGGAATTACGGGCTTTTCCGTTTTTACACGGCGTGACGGAACGGGTTGGCGGGTGCAGTTCCGGAGAATATGCTTCCTTGAACTGTGACTTTGAAGGCGGTGATAC
>NZ_JAQCUN010000146.1:2594-2877 GCF_027685385.1 Megasphaera sp. AF13-6AC | reverse complement strand
GACGAGGGAAGAAAAGACAGCTTGGCTAAGGGAATTGCACGGCGTATCGCTCGGTAGCGATGCATTCTTCCCCTTCGGTGACAATATCGAACGGGCTCATCGCAGCGGGGTAGATTACATTGCCCAGGCAGGCGGCTCCATTCGCGATGACCATGTTATCGGTACCTGCGATAAGTACGGGATTGCCATGGCCATGACAGGTCTTCGTCTCTTCCACCATTAGAAATAAAGAGTTCACACCTGACAAGTAGTAATACTTGACAGGTGTGAACTCTTCGTATAT
>NZ_JAQCUN010000146.1:0-2584 GCF_027685385.1 Megasphaera sp. AF13-6AC | reverse complement strand
CTTCGTATATACTGAACGAGTATGAACGATAAGGACGGTGATACGGTGATAGAAGACGTAGTCCGCATGGGACGCTTACTGGATGTTTACGGACCCTTATTAACGGATAGACAAAAGCGTTGCATGGAACTGTATTTTTACGACGACCTGTCCTTGGCCGAAATCGGAGAGGAACTTTCTATTTCGCGACAAGGCGTTCATGACTTGTTGCAACGTGCTTCACAGGCGTTGGAACATTATGAAATAAAATTGGGAGTGTCCCGTAAAAATGAGCGCATACAGGCGACGGTAGATGAGGCTCAGGTCTTATTAAAGCAGGGGCGTGCCGAAGATGCGGAGCGAATTTTGGGAACACTCGATATATAAAACCCGGAAAAGGAGGAGCTGTATGCCATTCGAAAATCTGTCCGAACGATTTCAGGCGGCATTTAAAAAGCTTCGCGGCAAGGGGAAACTGACGGAAGAGGATGTCAATGAAGCGCTTAAAGAGATGAGACGCGCTTTGTTGGAAGCAGATGTCAATTTTGCCGTAACTAAGGACTTCATTAAACGCGTACGGGAAAAGGCTGTAGGTGAAGAAGTCTTCAGTACGTTGAATGCAGCCCAGACGGTTATTAAAATCGTGCGGGATGAATTGACGGACTTGTTAGGCGGCACACAAAGTCGTATCACTATTTCATCAAGACCGCCTACCGTCGTTATGTTGGCCGGTTTGCAAGGGGCCGGTAAGACGACGACGGCAGCCAAGTTGGCGAAAAGATTCGTGCGTCAGGGCAAACATCCTTTGTTGGTTGCCTGTGACGTATACCGTCCGGCTGCTATTGAACAACTTCGTGTACTCGGTAAGGAATTAAATATCCCTGTTTACTTTGAAGACGACAGTAAGGATCCCGTAGCTATTGCAGAACGTGCCGTTCCCTATGCGACGAGTCACTTGTGCGATGTAGTAATTGTCGACACGGCAGGTCGGTTGCATATTGACGAAGACCTCATGGGTGAGCTGGTTCGTATTAAAGAGGACATTCATCCTCATGAAATCTTACTCGTTGTCGATGCTATGACGGGTCAGGATGCCGTTACGGCGGCCGAAGCCTTTGATAAGGCTTTGGGTATTGACGGTATTATTATGACCAAGCTCGACGGTGATGCTCGCGGCGGCGCAGCCCTGTCCGTTAAAGCCGTAACGGGTAAGCCTATTAAATTTATCGGTGTCAGTGAAAAAACGGACGGACTGGAAGAATTCCATCCCGACAGATATGCGTCCCGTATCCTTGACTTGGGAGACGTAGCGACGATTATCGATAAGGCGAAAGAAGCTTTCGATGCCGAATCGCTCCAAGACATGGAGCGGACCATGAAGAGCAATTCCTTCACTTTTGAAGATTTTCTCAAGCAGTTGCAAATGATTAAGAAAATGGGGAATCTCGGCGGGATTTTGGGACTTATTCCGGGTATCGGCAAGTACAAAAAGGAATTGGATAAGGTTGATATGGACGGTAAGGAATTCAAGCATATTGAAGCGATTATTACGTCCATGACACGCAAGGAAAGAACGAGTTCCAATCCGAAAATGTTGATTAAGGACAGCCGCAAGCGACGTATCGCTCAAGGCAGCGGCACGCGAGTCCAGGATGTAAACCGGCTGTTGAAGCAGTTTACGGAATTTCAGAAAATGATGAAACAGGCGCAGAAATCCCAAAAAAAGGGACGTAAATTTATGCCGCGCCTTCCCTTTTAAAGATAGTCGTAAGGGATACCAAAATAAGGAGGTGAAATTATGATTAAAATTCGTTTGGCTCGTTTGGGAGCTAAAAAGAAACCGATTTATCGCGTAGTCGTAGCAGACGTCCGTAATGCACGTAACAACGGTCGCCCCATCGCTACCATCGGCCAGTACGATCCTGCAAAGGAAACGGCACAGGCTTTGACTGTCGACACTCAGGCTGCCTTGGAATGGCTCGGAAAAGGAGCACAGCCGACCGATACAATTCGTTCTCTCTTCAAGAAAGCCGGCATTATGGCTCAGTTTGAAGCATCCAAGAAGTAAGTGAGGGTGGATATGATGGAAGAATTGATTTCATGCATTGCCAAGGAACTGGTTACTCAGCCCGAAGCAGTGACGGTTACTAAGATTCAGAAAGCAGACCTCGAGGTCTACAGACTTCATGTGGCTCCCGATGATATGGGTAAGGTTATTGGCAAGCAAGGTAAAATAGCGAGAGCTTTACGCCTTGTTGTCAAAGCCGCAGCCGTACGGGCCGACGTGAAGGTTGCAGTAGACATCGTGTAAGGAGGATCTATGGATCAAATTACACTTCGTATTCCCGTAACGGTAAAATCAAAAGTTACGCAGGAATTGAAAGACAAAATCCTGAAAGAGACGGAACAGATTCTGGCCGACATTGACCGGGAAATGCAAAATCTCGAATTTCAGACACAGCGCATGATGAGTGAGCAGGCAAAATTGGATTTGCAAGGGCTGACGTCTTTGCGCGCTCAGGTTGAAGATCAGAAACAGCGGCTTACCAATGCGAAAGCGAAGGCTCAGAGCGATCACGACCAAGCGGCACAATTGGAAATCGGC
>NZ_JAQCUN010000145.1:0-2892 GCF_027685385.1 Megasphaera sp. AF13-6AC | reverse complement strand
TCATCAAGAGGCTCTGCATGAATATCGCTGACACCTCTGTCCATTGCATAGGAAAACAGCTTTTCTATTAAGTTTTGAACCGTTTCCGTTTTTCCTTCCTCATCAGTCCAAACCGATTTTTTCATCTGAAAGCCTCCCGTATGTACAGCATAATCGCTGTAAGGGATAAACACTTCTTTTTTACCTAAATTTAAGGGGTCTGAACAAAGTTTAATCTTCCCTTAATGCCTTAGTCTTGTTAGTGGTATAATAAAAAAATCGAATACAGGGAGCCTGATATGAAAAAATTACTGAAATCTATACCCGTACACTATGGGAAATTCGGCAAACGAATGGGCGTAATTTTTACTGCCCTTTTGTTAATTCTCCTTGTGTCGGCTCTTTTTTCCTCACACGGTGCAGCCTTTATCTTTAACCGCGTCATGGAAACTCAGTCGGTCGTAAAAGGCACGATTCATGTCAATACTTTATCTGCCGATATTCGCGGCCATGTAAATTTTACCGACTTGGAGTGGGACGATCCGGACGGTATGCCGATACTCGTTGTGCCCACAGGAAGCTTCAAAGTCAACCCTTGGGACTTCATTTTGCATCGTTCTTTAAAAACAACAACCTTACGTGAAATTACGCTAAACGATTCAACCGTATCGGTTAAATTTGATAAAGACATGTCGGCCCAAATTATTCCTTCCGATGCCCCGGAAGCGGTGAAAAAATCGACTACTCTTGATGAAAAAATACGCACTCTCAATATGACGGACAAAAAATTCAATCTGCGTATTAACCTTAATAATTGTCGCTTTGAAGCCTATAAGGACGATAAACAATATGTCATGACCTCTGTAGATGCAGCACTGCATTTAAAGTCCAATGAGTTTTTGACCGTCAATTTTTCTTCCGGACCTTTTAGCGGTACGGCTGTCGGTGACGGCATTAATATCGACGGTTCCGTCAACTTGCGTACACCCGTACCCGAAGCCGATTTGGAAGTTAATTTCTTAAAAGTTGATCCTTCTTCCGTAGGCTTCGGCAAATCCGTTCACGACCCTCTTACCTTGAAAACGCAGTTTACAGGACCTGTATCCGCACCCATGGCTCACGGCAAACTGGAGATGGATAAGCTGTCCATCCCCGCCCTGGATTTCACAAATGTCCGCGGCGATATCGATTATAAAGACGGAATCTTCTTATTTACGAATGTAACAGCCGATGTTTATAACGGAAAACTGGCCGCTTACGGCGATTACAATCTCAATACCAGAGCTTATACCATTCATGGAAAAGGTACGGGATTGGACAGTCGCATAGCCTTAAAACGCATGGAATTTAAATGTCTGGTAGATACGGATATTACCATGGAGTGCGACGGTAATCCCGACAATTTGCTTACGTACGGTTCCTTCCGGTCCGGAAAAGGTCGCTACACCCTTTTTTCCTTCAACTATTTAAAAGGAAAGTTCTCCAACAGACGACACCTTTTAGAATTTTTTGACGTATCTATCGCCACTAAATTCGGCTTGATTACGACCGATGCCTTTCAAATCGTAAACGGTAAACTCATCCTCGGCGACATTAGCGTTGTCTTTCCTTCCTCATCGGTAGCATTTAACCTCTTCTCATCAGATACTAATGCCCCCATGTCGTGGCCTGACATTCGAGAAAATCTGTCTGTCACAAAGAATAATATGAAGGAACTGAAAAACGGCACTTCTAACTTTAGGGACACGTCATCAAGTATGAAAGAGAATATGCAAGCTATTAAAGAAAATATGAAAAAGCTCAAAACCGATACGGCAAAAATAAAGCAATCTTTAAAACCATCCTTGTAAGACCATCGTAAGTTGTGAAATATGCAGGAACGCTCCTTGACGGTCTTATGAAACCGTGATAAACTCATGAAGTACCTATGTGGAGCGGTATCGAAGTGGTCATAACGGGGCTGACTCGAAATCAGTTAGGCCGAAAGGTCTCGTGGGTTCGAATCCCACCCGCTCCGCCACATAAAAAAGAGTCGACACTTGTGTCGACTCTTTTTTATAATTCTTACGAAATAAATACTTACCCGATAAATATAATAAAAGACCGCCCTATAGGACGGTCTTTTATTATATTCTAAAATACGAATACTAATTGTGCCCGTGTAAAGTTGCCTGCATCACAATGATTGCAATCCTCTATTTCCGATGCAAAAGCTCGGAATAACTGCAATTTTGCATTTTTGGCAAAAACATAGTCACCGCCAACCCCCCACGAGGTTACACCGAAGGTGCCGCCCGTAAAGTGTTCCGTTCTCCAGTTACCCGTTCCCAGGAAATCTTGAATACCGCTTGAACCGCTGTTCAGGTAATCAACCCAGAGATCCCAGGTTTTCGGTTTTTCAAAGAGCGCTTTGCCATACTGCAACTTGCCGTAATATACATCGGCAGATGCCGTATCGTCTTTAAAGCTTACTCGATTATATTCACCGAAAAGATTCCATCTCGGACCGAAGTTCAAAGATACGTAGGCCCCTTTAAGGTCTTGGGGGGCATGCATCAATATTCCGCCCATTCCGGGATAATTGTTATAGTAAATACCGGCTGCCGACCCCGTCATAGAACCGCCGCCGAAGTTTCCTTCCAACTCTCCGTAAGCCGTTTTAGCATTGTTGGAATAGCCGTCTTTAAACTTACCGTACCCTGCAGTAGCCGTAAGTTTCTTATTCGTAAAGCTCAGTTCGGCACCGTCAAAGGGATCATCATATTGAAGCCCCGATGCTTTACCTAACACATACGTATAACGACCGACTTTAAGATTCCAATTGTGAGCCGGATCCAAAGCATAGTTCACATATGCCTGATCAACAAAGAAGTTATTGTAAAGGCTTCCGTTATATGCGTACATAGGAGTGCC
>NZ_JAQCUN010000144.1:1658-2904 GCF_027685385.1 Megasphaera sp. AF13-6AC | reverse complement strand
CTCCCATACAAAAAAATATATATTTTCTTATCGCACAGGCTTATATTGCCCAGTTTTACGGTGTTCATGAATACGACAGTCAGCGCATTATCATTAATTGTGCTCAAGAAGATTTCGTAGCTCGCGGTAAAACCGTTACCGCTCTCGGGTGGAAAGAGCTGTATAGTCGGGATAAAAGTGATGACAACGAAGAAGACAAGGATCAATTGCCGGTTCTGAAAAAAGGGACGATAGTTTTTTATAAGTCCGGTATAACAGAAGAGAAAGAAACGAAGCCGCCTCAGCGCTTTACGGCATCCACCTTGTTGGCGGCGATGAAAGAAATTTATAAATATGTGAAGGATGACGGTCTGAAAAAGAAACTCAAAGAAGTCCAGGGAATCGGTACGGAAGCGACGCGGGCGACGATTATTAATGAATTAATCGGTCGCAAGTTTTTATACGAAGAAGGTAAGAAAAAGTATTTGTGTCCGGCCGATTCGGCATATATTCTTATTGATGCGTTGCCCGATGAATTGGCTTACCCCGATGAGACTGCCATTTGGGAAGAACGGCTTCATTTAATGAGTATAGGCAAAGACGATTTACAGTCTTTTTTGAAAGATCAAGTAGAATTTTTGCGTACACTCATACAAAAGGCGGGGCAAGGTGTTGTCAAAACTCATGCGGAAGGAAAGCGGTGTCCCCGATGCGGTTCGGTTATGATAAAAAGAGCCGGCAAATACGGCGAATTTTACGGCTGTACGTCTTATCCGAAATGTAAGCATACGGAACAAATTATACCGAAGGCTGTAGATGAAAGCACCGATTATACTTGTCCGCGGTGTAAAACGGGTCGATTTGTACGTATGGACGGTCCCTACGGCCCTTACTGGCTCTGCAATCATCCGGGTTGTAAGACCAAGTGTGCCGATGTAAAGGGACGTCCCAGTATTTATCAAAAGTGATTTAAAAGGAGATACGGTAATGGCGTCATATATTATGTTCCAGGGAACAGGATCGCATGTAGGGAAAAGTATTTTAACGACAGCTCTTTGCCGTATTTTTGCTCGTGAAGGCATGCGTACAGCTCCTTTTAAAGCACAAAACATGGCTTTAAATTCCTATGTTACACCGGACGGCAAGGAGATGGGTAGAGCCCAAGTTGCTCAGGCGGAAGCGGCCGGTCTTATTCCTGAAACGGACATGAATCCCGTCTTGTTAAAGCCGGTAGGAAACAGTCGATCGCAGGTCATCATTAACGGGA
>NZ_JAQCUN010000144.1:0-1648 GCF_027685385.1 Megasphaera sp. AF13-6AC | reverse complement strand
ATCATTAACGGGATTCCTGTAGGGAATATGACGGCTCGCGAATATCACTTGTCGTATTGCATGAAGGCTTTTGATGCCGTTAAATCGGCTTTGGCTCGTATGGATGATACTTACGATATACTGGTTATCGAAGGGGCCGGCAGTCCTGCGGAAGTAAATCTGAGAGATACGGATATTGTGAATATGCGTGTAGCCAAGTATTTACAGGCTCCCGTATTTCTCGTTGCCGACATAGACCGGGGCGGATCTCTGGCGGCGCTTGTCGGAACCTTGGCATTGCTCGAGCCGGAAGAACGGGAGCTTGTCAAAGGGCTTGTTATTAATAAGTTTCGAGGGGATATCAGTCTTTTTGAACCGGCAGTCCGGTTCTTGGAAGAAAAGACGGGAAAGCCTGTTATCGGCGTCGTTCCTTATATAGAAAATATGGGGATCGATGAGGAAGATTCCGTGTCCTTACATGATATGAAGCAACAGGTGACGCACGAAGATGTGAATATTGCCGTTGTCATGACACCGAAAATTTCTAATTTTACAGATTTCGACAGTCTGGGACAAGAAGACGGCATCGGCTTATATTATGCGGATACGCCCGAAAAATTAAAGGATGCGGATGTCATTATTTTACCGGGTACGAAGAATACACTTGAAGACTTGCAATATGTGCGAAAAAGCGGCATGGAAGCGGAAATCTTCAAGGCTTTAAAAAAAGGGGCCTTTATCGTAGGTATCTGCGGTGGTTATCAGATGTTAGGAGAGCGTCTTTGTGATCCCCACGGTGTGGAATCGAGCGTTCAAGAGATTCGCGGCCTCGGCCTTTTACAGACGGAAACAGTACTCGTAAATACTAAATTAACGGCACAGGTGCAGTGCCGCTGTGTGAAGTTACGTGTAGGGGACGTAGTGATTGACTGTTCCGGTATGCGAGGGTATGAAATTCATGCAGGTCAGACGGTAATGAAAAGGGAGCAAGTTCGTCCGTTTCTGATTACATCCCGACACGGGCTGGATTGTAGCTTCGAAGACGGAGCCGTATCTGAAAACGGCCATGTCTGGGGGACCTATGTACACGGACTTTTTGATAATGACGATTTTCGTCACGCCTTTATTAATGCCGTGCGTTTGCATAAGGGGTTGAGTCCTTTGACCAGAGGGAACTCCTATTCGGCAAGAAAAGAGGACAACTATGATCGCTTGGCAAACATTGTAGAGACCCATATGAATATGGATAAAATCAGGGAAATTATAAGAGGTGAGCGATGATTACTCTTATAACGGCGTTTATAGTTGACAGTCTTATAGGGGATCCGCAAACCAGGTTTCATCCCATTGCTGCTTTGGGAAGATGTATTGCTGTTTTGGATAAGCTTTTTTATAACCGTAAGTATTCTCAGGGAATGCAGGTTGTCGGCGGCGGAATGGTGTGTCTGCTCATTTTATCCTTTACCTATGCCGTAATGTTTGCAGTTGTTAGCATCTTTGATTTGTTGGCGGTAAGTATATTTGCAGATGTGTTTAAGGGGATTGTCCTGGCTTTTCTCATTTGCCCTAAAAGTCTGGCTCAAGCAGCTACGGCTATTCGTAAAGATTTGCAACAGCGACATTTAGAGGCAGCTCGTCATAAAGTAGGATACATTGTCGGCAGAGATAC
>NZ_JAQCUN010000143.1:0-3011 GCF_027685385.1 Megasphaera sp. AF13-6AC | reverse complement strand
TTCAATTTACGAGCTTCGGCGATAGCGATTTCTTCTTTTTTCGGATCGATAACGAAGAGTGCATCGGGAACCTTCTTCATTTCTTTAATACCGCCCAAATACTTTTGGAGTTTTTCCATTTCATGTTTGAGAAGCGTTACTTCTTTCTTGGGAAGAACATCGAAAGTGCCGTCTTCCGCTTGTTTTTCAAGAGTTTTTAAGCGTTTTACGCGTTTTTCAATGGTCTGGAAGTTGGTCAACATGCCACCGAGCCAACGTTCGTTGACAAAGAACATACCGCAACGTTCAGCTTCGTTCTTAATGGATTCTTGAGCCTGCTTCTTCGTTCCTACAAAAAGAACCTTGCCGCCTTCGGATGCCAAGTCGCGAGCAAAATTATACGCTTCGTCCAATTTCTTAACGGTTTTCTGCAAGTCGATAATATAGATACCGTTGCGTTCCGTAAAGATAAAGCGGGACATTTTAGGGTTCCAACGACGGGTTTGGTGACCGAAGTGAACGCCTGCTTCCAATAACTGTTTCATTGATACTACTGCCATAATATGTTTCCTCCTGTTTTTCCTCCGCTCGGTCATCACTTGTCGCTACCGTAAAAACGGCACAGTAACAAGCTCGACGATGCGTGTGTATTTAAACCTTAATGATTATATCATAAAGAAAGTCGGGTAGCAAGGATTTGAAAAGCAATAAAAAAAGGCTTACGCCCCTTTTTATTCGAGAATATACACTTGTACGGTGCGGCGACCGAAAGCCATGCACGAATCATAACTTTCCATACATAAATCAATACGGTTGCCTAAAATATCACCGCCTGTATCTTCCGCTACGGCAATGCCGTAACCGGGAATAAAAACCTTCGTTCCCAGGGGAATGACACGCGGATCGACGGCAATTTCCCCGTATCGTGCGCGAGTACCCGTATAGGTGATACCGCGACCGTCTCCGTCAGTCGGCAAGTACGCCGTAGCCACCATGGTCAATACTTCCTTGTATTTGGAAATATCACCCGTATTAATTTCTACTGTTTCCTTAGTACCTATTTTACGAATAAGGGGCTTCATTTCGGAAATAAGTTCCGTCTTTATATGCTCTTTACCGACAACCTGGCCGTCCAGACTGACAATATTATTAGTTACCCGCTTACGTCCGTTAACGCCTTCCTGAACGATTTCTTCACGTCCCTGACCGATAGATTCGTCGGGAATACTTTCGATAACATATTGAACTACATCGTCTTCCGATACGGTTTTCCGCGACAAATTACCGATCCGAACGGTCATGTCCTTTTCCACGGGAGCTTCCGGATTCCCGTACGGTCTGTAGTTTTCACGATCATATCCGTACTGAGCCGCTACTTCTCCTACCGTCTTTTTGCCTGACGAGACCGTAACGGTCTGTCCTTTATAATCCAGCGTTACGGGAACGGCCCGACGAACAGTGGCTACAGACCCGTCCGTAAGCTTCGGTGTCGAAAGATAGACTTCGTCCTTAGACGCCGGTGTAATCCCCAGCTCTCTCGTTAAGGCATCTTTATTTAAAGAGCGCGTGTATATTTCCCGGCTCTTACCGTCTTCAACAACAGTAACAGTTTTGCCCTTATCGATGAATCCTGTCAGAGACACGAGAATCAACAAAGCGACCAAAACGGAATAGGTCCGTGTAATCGATTCTTTCCATTTTCTCATGCAATCCCTCCAATTATGACCAATTGTAACAAAGGAGGTATGGCGTGTCAATTTCAGCCGTTTTCAGGCCCCGAAACAGCTCGTTCTGCAAGTTGCTGAAAAGTCTCCTGAGCATTGACGGCAGGACCCGTTCTATTATCCGCCAAATAGGTATACTCTCCGTTTTGATCCATAATATGACCGTTTACATTATCTTCATAATTGAGTCGGAGAATTTCTTTGATTCTTTCTTTATGAGGCCCGTATTCTACAGGTACAAGCAGTTCGATACGTTCATTTAAATTTCGGGGCATCCAATCAGCGGAAGAAATAAATACATCCTCCGCACCGTCATTGTAAAAATAAAAGAGACGGCTATGTTCCAAAAACCTACCGACAATGCTGTGTACACTGATATTCTCACTAAGTCCCGCCACTCCCGGACGCAGTACACAAATACCGCGAACAATAAGACGCACAATCACTCCGGCCTGAGAAGCTTCATACAACCGATCAATAACGTGTCGATCTAAAAGGGAGTTCATTTTGGCAATAATAACGGCCTTCTTACCCGCTTTAGCCACAGAGATTTCTCTGTCAATGGACGAATACAATTGTTCTCGTAAGTCATAGGGAGCTACCGCCAGTTTTTTCCAAGCCGGACTTTCAAAATAGCCGGACAAAAGGTTGAAAAAAGCCGATGCATCTTCCCCCATAGCCCGATCCGCCGTCAAAATACCTACATCCGTATAAATACGGGCCGTTTTTCCATTATAATTTCCCGTTGCCAAGTGTACATAACGGCGAATACCGTCACTCTCCCGTCGTACGACGAGGGTGATCTTCGAATGGGTTTTTAACCCGGCTACCCCGTAAATAACATGACATCCCGCCTCTTCCAATTTGCGTGCCTTATGAATATTATTTTCTTCATCAAACCGTGCTTTTACTTCCATGAGGACCGTTACTTCTTTGCCGCTTTCGGCAGCCTCCGCCAAGGCATCGATAATAGCCGATCGTGTACCGACACGATATAAGGTTTGCTTAATAGCTAAAACATCCGGATCTTTGGCGGCTAAATAGATAAAATCGTCTACAGCTGCAAAAGTTTCATAAGGATGATGCATCATAATATTATGTTTTTTGACGACAGCCCATAACTCTTCTTTCCTATACGGCAACAGTTCCCATACGGGTTGCGGAGAAGCCACGGGGAACCTCAATCGATCATATTTCGGTAAAGACGTGATTTCAAAAAGTCCCGTCAAATCCACAGGCCCGTCTATTTCATAAATGTCAGCTTCTTCCACGTCAGCCACGGTCTTTAAAAAGTGTCGCATGGCCGGA
>NZ_JAQCUN010000142.1:768-3034 GCF_027685385.1 Megasphaera sp. AF13-6AC | reverse complement strand
GATGAGCAGAACGCTGACATGGATTACGTTTTTAGCGGGCATTCCAATTACAAAAATCTTGATTATGCCGCCTGTTGGTTTCTGCTTGCCGCAAAGTATATTCACACTCATGGCGGAGCTTACGCTTTTGTTACAACAAATTCGCTCACACAGGGAGAACAAGTTAGTCTTCTTTGGCCTAAGTTGTTCAAATACGGAGTGCATATCCGTTTTGGACATAAAGCATTTAAGTGGCGCAATGATGCAAGAAACACCACCGCTGTTACGGTTGTTATTATCGGCGTTGTAAATAATTCCGATACACGTAGATGCGAATTGTACTCCCAGACGGTCATGACCGAGCCTGTGCAAATTAGCCCATACCTTTCTCCCGGTTCTACTTTGGTGCAAAAGCGGAAACGCCCCATCAGCAGTCTTCCATATATGATAAAAGGGAATATGCCTTATGATGGCGGTTACCTTCTTATGGATGTGACAACTAAGAATCATATCGTTGAGCAGGATAGGCGTGTTCTGCAATATATGCGGCGTATAGTTGGCTCAGATGAATTCATAAACGGCATAGAAAGATGGTGCTTTTGGATAACTGATGATAAAGCCGATGCCGCACTTGAAATCCCAATCATAAAGGAACGTGCAGACCTTGTCCGTGATTTGAGGCTTGGGAAGGCTGATAAAAGCGCACAGCGGCTTGCCGCTTATCCTTATCGATTCAGAGAGATGCATGAGACCACTACCAACTCTCTTGTCATACCCTCTGTTTCATCTGAAAACAGAGAATACGTCCCTGTGGGTTTTGTGGATAAGAAAACCGTGGTTACAAACCTCGCATTTGTAATCTATGATTGCGATCCTTGGATATTCGGAGTCGTGTCATCCAAAATGCACAATCTTTGGATCAAAGCCGTCTGCGGAGGCTTGGAAACACGAATTCGTTATTCAAGTGAATTAGGATATAACACCTTCCCGTTTCCCGCAATCACGGATGAGCAAAAGAAGGATATCCGAAACTGTGTAAATCAGGTAATTGCCGTCCGCGAGGAGGAATTCGATAAAACATATGCTCAAATGTATAAGAAGGACGAGATGAGCGATGACCTTCGTTTTGCTCATTCTATGCTTGACTTGCAGATTGAGCGATGCTATCGTGACGAGCCTTTTGTGAGTGATGACGAGCGTCTTGACTGCCTGTTTGAACTTTACGAGAAAATTGGAGAATAACATGGAAAACATTATTAATGTCACCTATGAAACGACTGGACAGACTACCGCCGTAAACGAAATGGGAATGCGTCCCATGCAGGCGCGGGCTTATGCGGCGCGCAATTCGCAGTATATACTTCTAAAAGCGCCGCCCGCATCAGGCAAATCCCGTGCGCTGATGTTTATTGCATTGGATAAGCTGAAGACCGGCTCGGTAAAGAAGGTTATTGTTGCCGTTCCCGAACGTTCTATAGGAAAGTCATTTCTTTCTACAGAACTGGTAAAATACGGCTTCCACAGCGATTGGAAGGTTTCCGGGAAGTATAACCTTTGTGTTCCCGGCGGAGAAAACAGCAAAGTCGAAACTTTTAAGGAATTCATGGATTCCGATGAGACTGTTCTGCTTTGTACTCATGCCACCCTCCGCTTTGCTTTTGATAAAATCGGCGTAGCCAGGTTTGGAAATTGCCTTGTTACGGTAGATGAATTCCATCATGTTTCTGCCGACTACGAAAGCAAGCTCGGAGAACTCGTTCGTACGCTTATGCAGCAGGAAAACGTGCATATTCTTGCCATGACCGGTTCATACTTCCGTGGTGATGGTATCCCGGTTCTCTCGTATGAGGATGAAGCAAAGTTCTACAAAGTTACATATAACTATTATGAACAGCTTAACGGCTACACCTATCTGAAGTCACTTGGCATTGGATTTCACTTCTATTCGGGCAAATACACCTCTGCAATTATGGAAGTATTGGACATGGATAAAAAGACCATTCTCCATATCCCCAGCGTGAACTCAGGCGAATCTACGAAGGACAAATATATCGAGGTGGATACGATTATTGACGCCATCGGCACCGTGGATCATGTAGACTCCGAAACAAATATCATATTTGTTTCACGAAGATCGGACGGCAAAATTATCAAGGTTGCTGATTTGGTAAATGATACCGCCGCAGAAAGAGAAAAGGTCGTGGAATACCTACGCAATGTTACAGACGTGGATGACGTTGATCTTATCATAGCTCTCGGCATGGCAAAAGAGGGATTTGATTGGCCT
>NZ_JAQCUN010000142.1:0-758 GCF_027685385.1 Megasphaera sp. AF13-6AC | reverse complement strand
GAGGGATTTGATTGGCCTTTCTGCGAACATGCACTCACAGTAGGATACCGTGGTTCTTTGACGGAAATCATACAGATAATTGGTCGTTGTACCCGCGACAGCGAGAACAAAACTCATGCCCAATTTACAAACTTGATTGCAGAGCCTGATGCTGAAAGCGAGGAAGTCGTTGAATCCGTAAATAATATGTTGAAAGCCATAACCGCTTCTCTCCTTATGGAACAGGTACTTGCACCGAACTTCAATTTTAAGCCCAAGCCGCCGGCAGGGTCCGATGAAGATAAAGCGGATGATGCGCGTACTATCCGGGTTGGAGGAATGAGACAACCCTCAACACAGAATGTAAAAAACATTCTTGACTCCGACCTTACCGACCTTAAAGCAAACATCCTGCAAGACCCGCAAATTGCAAAAGCAGTAAGCGGCGTAGTTGATCCAGAAGTAATAAACAAAATCATGATTCCAAAAATTATCATGACAAAGTATCCTCATCTGTCAGAGGACGAGGTTGAAGAGGTACGCGAGCATTTAGTTGCGGATATGGTGATTCGCGGCTCAAATGTTAAAACGGATGGTAATCGCAGGTTTATTGACATGAGCGGCAAGTTCGTAAACCTCGATGAACTTAATATCGAGCTCATCGACTCCATCAATCCGTTCCAGCAGGCATTTGAAGTCATCTCCAAGTCCATCACTCCGAAGATTCTTAAATCTATCCAGGAGTGTATCGCTGCATTTAAGGTTAATATGACGGATGA
>NZ_JAQCUN010000141.1:0-3047 GCF_027685385.1 Megasphaera sp. AF13-6AC | reverse complement strand
TTGAAGTTATTTATATTCGTCATAAAAGTGACAGTTTGGTTCCGGGAACAAAAGGGTGGCAGATTCATGAAACGATAGCCCCTAAGGAAGGCGAAAAGATTATTGAAAAGACCCATCCGTCGTCATTTAAGGATACGGATTTTGATGCTTATTTGAAAGAAAGGGGGATAGATAATCTAATCATCGTGGGCATGCAAGTTGAATATTGTGTGGACACGACTATTCGCGTAGCCTTTGAAAAAAATTATAAGATTACGGTACCTCAAGGGGGAACGACGACCTTTGATACGAAAAATATGCCGGCGGCGAATATCCGTATTCATCATGAAAAAATCTGGAATCATGTTTTCGGACGGGTATTGCCTATAGAAGAAGTCTTGTCCTTCATGGATGATAACTAACCGGTTAAAAACTTATACATCTAAAAAAGTAACGGACAGACCCTGTTGCTTTTTATTTATCTGCAAATAGGATAGGTAAGCCGTTTTGTTTGACGAACTATGAGGGCTATAGTAAAATATAGGATGTATGTATATTATTTTCAGGAAGGTGCGACGGATAGATGATCGCTTCGGAACAAAGGGTATATGACGATTTGGCGAATAGCCCTTTTGATCAGTTCATGGGTTTCGACATAGCAGAGATAAGTCAGGACGGTCTTACTCTGGTCTTTCATAATGTGGGAACAGCGTGGGATAATCCGAACGGTACTTTGTACGGCGGTGTTTTTTACGGCATGGCCGCATCCGTAACGGAAAAGATGTGCCTGCTGCACGGGTTAAAGCCTCACCTTCTCGACTTGGCCGTAAACCATATTCGACCGGGCAAGGCCGATACGGATATTGCTGTCAAAACCTTTTTCATTCATGAAGGGCGGACGACGGCCGTAGCGGTTTGCGAGTTTTTCGACAATGAAAAACGCCGGTTGGCCTATGCCAAGGCTACGTTTACTGTCAAAGCGGACGGAGGCGAACGGCTATGAACGGACGCTTTACGCCGGAAGAAAAGAAAGCATTGCAAGAAACGTTGGCACGGATTTATAAGAGCACTCCTTATTTTCAAACGCTGCCGTGTCGCGTTATAGACTTCGACAGGGGAGAAGTAAGAATTGATTTTCCCGTAGAAGAACGGTTTTGCATGGCCGACGGTACGGCATCAGCCGGACTGATGACGGCCTTTTGCGATACGCTCATGGGATTTTCCAGCCGAACTTGCGGCTATCGCATAACAACGCTGGAAATTAGCATGAATTACGTACGACATGCTCGTGTAGGCGAATTGTTGCACGGTGTGGGTACGGTTGTGAATATAGGGGAGGATACGCTGTTAACGGAAGCGGTCATTCGCGATGATGAAGGCCGACTTGTAGTTAAGAGCCGAGCTTCTTTTTATATTCTTGAAAAACCTGAAAAACAGTAGTCATTGATGGAAGGTTGGGTAACGACATGGATTTTGCTTACAACGACGAACAACTGGATATTATTAAAGTCGTACGTGATTTGGTAGAAAAAGAAATCAAACCGTATGCTTTGGAAATGGACGAAACGGAAACGCTTCATGAAGGGTTGTTGGAAAAACTGGCAGCACAGGGCCTTTTGGGCGTAGCTATTCCCGAAGAATTCAGCGGTGCCGGCTTGGATGCTGTTACCATTGCCGCTATTTATGAAGAACTCGGTAAAGGGTGTGCCGGCGTAGCTACGACGGTTGCAGCCAATGCTTTGGCCTCGTACCCCGTTATCATTGCCGGGAACGATGATCAGAAAAAGCGTTATTTTGATATTATTAATGACGACCACTTGGCAGCTTTTGCTTTGACCGAGCCGGGAACGGGTTCCGATGCGGGCTCCGTATCGACTCAGGCTACGAAAACGGAAGACGGCAAGGGCTATATCTTAAACGGCACGAAGTGCTTCATTACTAACGGTGCTTTGGCTGAAGTTTTCGTCGTCTTCGCCAATACGCGTAAGGGCGGCGGTGTTCGCGGCTTGACGGCCTTCATCGTTAAGAAGGGCACACCGGGCTTTTCAGTGGGCAAGGCCGAAAATAAGATGGGTATTCGTGCGTCCAATACGACGGAACTCATTTTCCAGGATTGCTTCGTACCCATGGAAGATCGCCTCGGCCGCGAAGGCCAGGGTTTCCGAATTGCCATGAATACGCTTGATGCGGCTCGTCCCTTTGTAGGTGCCGTATCGGTCGGTATTGCCGAAGCGGCTTTCCGCGCTTGCACGGAATATGCTAAAGTACGTGTACAATTCGACAAGCCTATTGCTTCCTTCCAAATGGTCCAGGCTATGATTGCCGATATGGCCATGAAGGTTGAAGGTGCTCGTCTTCTTGTTCAACGCGCTTGCTGGATGAAGGACCAGGGCATGGATTTCAGCCGTGAAGCGGCTATTGCCAAATGTAACGCTTCGGACGTTGCCATGCAGGTAACGACGGATGCCGTACAGGTTATGGGCGGCTATGGCTATATTAAAGAATATCCCGTAGAAAAGTATATGCGTGACGCTAAAATCATGCAGATCTACGAAGGCACGAACCAGATCCAAAGATTGGTTATTGCAAATAAGACGCTCTATTGATACAATAGATGCATTAATACATAAGTTGCTATGACGAAGACAGCATATAACAAAAAGACGTGTACAGGAAACGACATCGCCGATTGAGAGTGTCGCTCGTCCGGTTTTATGATTCCCTTCGGAGCTCTCGGCTGAAACTACAGTAGGCCGAGCGGGTCTTCCCGTTACAGGAGAGTAAAGTCATAATTAGGGTGGTACCGCGAGACCTTCGCCCCTTTGGGGTGAGGGTCCGTTTTTTATTATGCAGGAGGTATACGATGATTACAGACAGAATCGAAGAGATTAAGGCAGCCGTCAACGAACAGTTGAAAAAAAGCAGTGCCTTACAAGATGTACAAGATATTCGTGTCAAGTATTTAGGCAAAAAGGGCGAACTCACGTCTCTTATGAAGAGTTTGAAAGATTTGTCGGCAGAAGAACGTCCGAAAGTCGGCCAGGCTGTTAACTCGGCACGCGAAGTCA
>NZ_JAQCUN010000140.1:2413-3053 GCF_027685385.1 Megasphaera sp. AF13-6AC | reverse complement strand
AACTTAGTTGCACCTGTAGAAATCGGCGAGTCGGCGTATGTCGGGGCGGGTTCTACGATTACTAAGAACGTGCCGCCGAAGTCCTTGGCTGTCGGCCGTGCTAAACAGCGCAATATTGAAAATTGGGTTAATGACGATACCTATAAGAAGTAAAAATCTGGATTTTCGCATAACTAACTATATGATAATCGCCAGGAGGATATGATGAGTTACGAGGACGGCAAGAAGCTTAAAATTTTTTCGGGTAATGCAAACCCGAAGTTGGCGAAAGAAATTGCCGATTATTTGGGCCTTGAATTGGGAAAGGCTTTTGTAGGTAAGTTTAATAACGGCGAAGTACAGGTTATGATTGATGAAAGCGTTCGCGGTAAGGATGTCTTTTTAATTCAGCCGACCAGCCAACCTGCCAATGATAACTTGATGGAGCTTTTAATTATGGCGGATGCTTTGAAAAGAGCTTCGGCTAATCATATTACGGCAGTGGTTCCTTATTACGGATACGCTCGTCAGGATCGGAAGACTCGCGGTAGAGAACCTATTACGTCGAAACTGGTCGCCGATCTGATGACTACGTCGGGTATTACGCGAGTTGTGACCGTTGACTTGCATGCCGGGCAAATTCAGGGCTTTTTTGATGTGC
>NZ_JAQCUN010000140.1:0-2403 GCF_027685385.1 Megasphaera sp. AF13-6AC | reverse complement strand
CCTGAATTTGCTAAAGTTGCTCGTGAAGAAGGGTTCGACAAAATCGCATTTCTCTTCGATCATGTAGGTAAAATTGAAAAACACCATGAAGAACGTTATCGCGATCTCTTGGCTAACGTTGAAAGCGGTGCTGCTTTCAAACGCCCTGAAAAACGTACATGGGTTTGTCGTAACTGCGGTTTCATCCTGGAAGCAGAAGAAGCCCCGAAAGTATGTCCCGTTTGTTCGCATCCGCAAGCGTTTTTCGAACTTTTGGTTCAGGATTACTAAAAGATACAAAAAAGCAAGGCTGTTTAACAGCCTTGCTTTTTTTATGTCTATCTTCCCAACTGTAAGCGTCTGAAGCCGTAGTCCAAAATAGCAGGAGCGTCAGTCCAGCGGTTATCATCATTAAAGAGAGACACGACCAGAGTGTGTCCGTTTCTCGTGGCCGAGGCGACGAGGCAAACACCGGCTGCATCCGTATACCCGGTCTTAACACCGTCAGCCCCTTTATAACCGCTCGTCAAAAAGCGATTCGTTGTTTCCACGTATTTGGTCCGTCCGTCCAGATACTTCACCGTATAATTCGGTAATGACACGGTATACTTAAATTCAGGATAGTGCTTTAACCCGTAAGCAGTTATTTTAGCCATATCCACGGCTGTCGTATAATGTTTCGGTGCCGTCAATCCGTTAGGATTGACAAAATGTGTATGCGTTGCACCCAACTTAGCGGCTTCGGCATTCATCATGTCCGCATAGGCCCCTACGGTTCCACCCAAGGTCTCTGCTACGGCTACGGCTACATCATTACCGGATACGACCATCATACCCCGCATGGCTTCCCGTAGAGTCAGTTTGTCGCCGGGAACAATCCCCAGAACGGACGGCTCCGTATCAGCCGCATATTGTGAAATATGAATCGGCTGATCCAACTTATCGGCCCCTTTATCCAGAGCGGTAAGCATCGTAACGATTTTTGTCGTACTCGCCGGATGAACCCATTTATTAGGATTCACTTGATATAAAATCCGACCTGTATCGGCATCGATAAGGCAAGCCGACTCAGCCTCCGTCGTCGGTACAGCGGCAGAGACGACGATTACGGTCACAGCCCACAACAATACGGTAAATAAGGCCATGCGGCCTTTTCTTAATATTTCTTCCATGCATGTCTCCTCTGACTCACTCAAAACTGACGGCGGGCAGAATCCCTGCTAAGCCCTGCCGAAACACTGTCTGTACAGATACAAAGCCGCACCTTGCCGGACATACCGATAAAGTGCGGCTCTTATATTCAAGTCTCTATTTATTGCGCCTCGGATTATAGCGATTCATACCTTTAGACACACCAAGCTTTAAGCATCCTTCTACAGCCTCGGCCGCATAAGCGGCACCGTCTGCAAAAGTCTGACGATATTCTTCCGGAAAAGGCGTCAATACATGATGTATAACGTCCATATGTCCCAAAGGGCGTCCGATGCCCAAGCGAAAGCGAACAAAATTGCGACACCCGTTGGCAAATAAGCTCTTAATACCGTTATGACCGCCGTCACTGCCGTTTTCACGAATACGTAATTTACCTATAGGCAAATCCATATCATCATACACGACATACACGTCTTTTTCATCAATCTTATACCAACGCATAAGCGGACCGACAGACTTGCCGCTGTCATTCATATACGTTTGCGGCTTAACAAGTAAGACCTGTTCACCGTCAACATTGGCAATTGCCACTTCCGCATCCATTCTGGTCTGCCAAGTGTTAACACCCCACCGACGTGCCAACTCATCGACTACCGTAAACCCCGCATTGTGTTTACTGCCTTCGTACTCATGACCCGGATTACCGAGTCCCGCAATCATATGCACGGCTTAAAACTCCTCTTTATTTTTCAAACAGTTTACTTACCGATACTTGATGGAAAATACGCATAATCGCTTCACCCAGTAAAGGCGCTACGGAAAGCACCTTAATCTTGTCGATAGCCTTTTCTGCCGGCAAGGGGATGGTATTGGTAATTACGAGTTCGGAAATATCGGAGTTTTGAATTCGTTCTACAGCCGGATCAGTCAACACGGCATGTGCACAGGCCGCCATAACCTTAGCCGCACCGCGTTCTTTCAAAGCTTTGGCACCGCCGCACAAAGAGCCGGCCGTATCGACAATATCATCAACAATAATACAGGTCTTACCTTCTACGTCGCCGATAATATTCATAACTTCGGCAACACCCGGACGGGGTCTTCTTTTTTCAATAATTGCAATAGGAGCATTTACGCGATCTGCCAAATCACGAGCGCGCGTAACGCCGCCTAAGTCGGGAGAAACTACGACAATATCACCTAAGTCCGTTTCTTCCTTTTTCTGGTTAATATATCGAGCAATAATCGAGGCCGATCCCAGGTGATCTACAG
>NZ_JAQCUN010000014.1:0-19072 GCF_027685385.1 Megasphaera sp. AF13-6AC | reverse complement strand
TTTGACGATTTGGATGATGTACAGGATGTATATCACAACGGGGAATTCCCTGACGATATGGACGGAGAATAACAGGAAAGGGTTACGACTTTTAGAGAGCGTAACCCTTTTTCGATAAGTCGAAATATACTATAATAAATAGCAGTAATAACAAGTATTACTTGTAAAGAATGGTAACGGAGGTAAGAGATGGCTACGGTTCAGGAAAAAATCGATCGCTTTCATGAGAAACTTGCTAAAATCGAAATGGGCGGCGGTCAAGATAAAATCGATAAGCAGCATGAGAAGGGAAAACAAACGGCTCGTGAACGCTTGAATAAATTATTTGATGCCGGCAGCTTTACGGAAATAAGCCAATTTATTCGTCATCGCAGTACCAACTTTAATATGCAGGAAAAGGAAATACCCGGTGACGGGGTTGTAACCGGATACGGTACGGTAGACGGACGACTCGTATACGCTTATGCCGAAGATTTTACGGTCGAAGGCGGATCCTTGGGTGAAATGCACGCTCATAAAATATGTCAGGTACAGGAAATGGCTCTAAAAATGGGAGCTCCTTGTATCGGTATTAATGACTCCGGAGGTGCCAGAATTCAAGAAGGCGTTGATGCGCTGGCCGGGTTCGGACGGATTTTCATGAATAATACGTCCGCATCGGGGGTCATTCCTCAAATATCCGTCATTATGGGACCTTGTGCCGGCGGTGCCGTATACAGTCCGGCTTTAACGGATTTTATCTTTATGGTCAAGAATACGAGCAATATGTTCATTACCGGTCCGGCAGTTATTAAGTCCGTAACGGCTGAAGAAGTAACGGCCGAAGAGTTGGGGGGTGCCGTTACGCACCATACCGTTTCGGGTGTAGCACATTTTGCCTGTGAAACGGAAGATGATTGTATAGCACAAATTAAACGGCTACTTTCATATTTGCCGAGCAATAATATGGAAGAGCCGCCGATGACGGAAACAAGTGACGATCCGAATCGTACGGATGAAGGACTTAACAGCATTGTTCCTGATAACAGTAATATGCCTTATGATATGCTCGATGTTATCAAATCGACAGTCGATGACGGTGATGTATACGAAGTTCTCAAAAATTATGCACAAAATATCATCACCTGCTTTGCCCGCTATGACGGACAAACTGTCGGTATTATTGCTAACCAGCCGAAGTTTTTAGCCGGTTGTCTCGATATCAACGCATCGGATAAAGCGGCTCGCTTTATTCGCATGTGTGACAGCTTTAACATTCCCTTGGTTACTTTTGTGGACGTACCCGGCTTTTTGCCGGGAACAACTCAGGAATTCGGCGGTATTATTCGTCACGGCGCGAAGATGCTTTATGCGTATTGTGAAGCGACGGTACCGAAAGTTACGGTCGTCGTACGCAAGGCTTACGGCGGAGCATACATTGCTATGTGTTGCCGTCAGTTGGGAGCCGATATGGTCTTTGCCTGGCCGTCGGCGGAAATTGCGGTTATGGGTCCTGACGGAGCAGCCAATATTATTTTTAAACGAGACGAAGATAAGGAAGCCAAAAAACAGGCTTATGTGGAAGAATTTGCCACTCCTTACAAGGCGGCGGAACACGGTTATGTGGATTGTATTATCGAGCCTAAGGAAACACGACCTCGCGTTATCGATGCCCTTGCTATGTTATACAGCAAGCGGGAAGAACGGCCGGCGAAAAAGCACGGCAATATTCCCTTGTAAGGAGGAGTCTTGATGGATATATGGAATCTGTTCAGCCCTGCTATAACTAATATTGTTCTTGTCATTGCTTTGGTTTGCATTATTTCAAATCAGAGACATATTAGAAGACTGGAAGCTCAATTGGAGGCTCTAAAAGAGAAGAAGGTTGAGGAAGAGTCCGTTCCCGATATAGAACCTGCCATACATACGGAACCCGAGACTAAAACCAATGAAAAAGCCTTGGTTAAAGCTGAAAATGAACGGCCTTTAGCTATTGTAAAAACAAATCATGAAAAAGTGAGTGAGAGTGAAAAGAGCTTGTCAGGACCTATAGTGGAAGACGGCATTGATGAAGAAACCGTAGCCGTTATTGCGGCTGCCGTAGTTGCATGCGGCTATGTGCCTCTGGCTGTTCGCAAGGTACATCGCCATAAGCGGCGACATACCAAATGGGTTATGGCCGGTCGCTTGGCAGGCATGAGATAAGAGAATAATCAGACCGTGGAGGATAGAATGAAAAAATTTAAGGTAACTGTAAACGGAAAATCGTACGAAGTAGATGTAGAAGAATTGGGTACGGCCGCACCGGCCGCTCCCGTGACCCCCGCACCGGCTCCCGTAGCGGCGACATCCCCGGCGCCGACTCCGGCACCGGCATCGGCAGCCTCGGCTGCGACCCAAGCAGCACCCAAGGGACCTATTCCCGACTCGGCTGTCGTTGTTAAGGCGCCCATGCCCGGAAAAATTTCAGCTATTAAGCAGGAAAACGGCTCGGTAACACGCGGTTCCGTGATCCTCGTGTTGGAAGCTATGAAGATGCAGAATGATATTCCTGCACCGCAAGACGGCACGCTGACGGAAGTTCGTGTAGCCGTAGGCGATAACGTAAAAACAGGCGATGTTTTGGCCGTTATTATGCCGTAAGAAAATAAAAATCGTACCTCTTATTCAGGCCGAATATGAGGTACGATTTTTTTATCTTTTTCCCTAACCGTAAGAGTACCGTTTGTTTTGTCACGTAAGGCAAGGAGGTATTCATCGGCCTTATCTTCCGGAACTTCAACAGTCAGACCTACAAAGTCCGCAAAGTCGCGCTTCGTAATAACAGCTTCGAAGTCCGGGAGCAGTCGCTCTGTTGCGGATAAAAAGGAATAATCGGTTTGTAAATATAAGATGCGACAATCGATATAGTCTTCAATAATCGCATTGTCAAGGGCTGCAACGGCAGCTGTGCCGTAAGCTCGAATAAGGCCGCCGGTCCCCAATTTAATCCCACCGAAATAACGGGTAACAACAACAAGCGTATTGGTGAGGCCCTTATTTTTTAATACTTCCAATATAGGCTTTCCGGCAGTTCCCGACGGCTCACCGTCATCAGAGGATTTTTGCTTTTCGAAATTCATCCCCAGCTGGTAGGCGTAGCAGTTATGACGGGCATCCCAGTATTGTTTTTTACCGTCTCGTAAATAGGCTTGAGCCTCTTCTTCCGTTGTTATATGAACGGCTCTGGCAATGAATTTGGACTTTTTAATGACATACTCGGCGTAAGACTCGCCTCGGACTGAAGACATGACAGGTGTGGGCATACAACCTCCGTAGAAAAGAAAAAACATCCGACGATGAGTCGACGGATGTTTTTATTATGGTGGTCGGTAATGGATTCGAACCATCGACCCCCTCGATGTCAACGAGATACTCTAACCAACTGAGCTAACCGACCGTGTTAATACTGTACCAGTATACTAAAGGCAGTCGGACCCTGTCAAGTTGACGAGGAACGATGAAATATTTACGCTAAGCCTTTCTTGAATAAATAACACGACTTGACAGTTGAGCCGATACAATACCGACAGACATGAGTACGGCACCGAGAATTTCCGATGATGTCAGAGTTTCACCCAAGAAGAGACAGCCGGCAATGAGTCCGAAGACCATCTCCAGACTACAAATAAGAGAGGCTTCCGTAGGCGGCACTCCTTTTTGTCCCAGAATTTGGAAGGTAAAGGCGATTCCCGTTGAAAAAATGGCGCAGTATAAAACGGGAAGTAAGGCGTTTAGAAAAATGGAAACCGTTAACGATTCGCCGGCCGGATACATGGCCAAGAAGTTAAAGAGACCGCAGAAGAAAAATTGCCCTATGGCCAACTTTACGCCGTCATAATAGCGGACGAAGCGAGACACGGATACGATGTGCAGAGTCCAGAAAAGAACACTTGCCAAGGTTAAAATATCGCCTATATTGGCGTCATCGAACCCTCCGTGGAAGGAGAGAAAATATACACCTATGAGAGCCACAACACAACCGAACAGGTGGGAAAGCCTTAGGGGATTATAAAATAAAAGGCTGACGACAGGTACAAATACTATGTATAAAGACGTGATAAATCCCGCCTTGCCGGCCGTTGTATAAATAATCCCGATTTGTTGAAGCGCGGCTCCCGTGAATAGTAAGAATCCCAGAGTTAAGGTTGCCGTGAGCAATGTGTAGGGCGGCTTTTCCGATTTTGGGATGGAACGTATACGCGTTTTAAGCAAACAATAGGCAGGAACAATGGCCAGACCGCCGAGCCAAAAACGCAACCCGTTAAAGGCAAAGGGACCGATAAGTTCCGTGCTGACTCGTTGTGCTACTAAAGCAAAGCCCCAAAAGAGGGCTGTTGTTAAAAGCAGTAATCTATATTTCAGAGAAATACCCTCCTTCCGGGATAAGAATAAAATATTATAAGGATAAAGGCTTAAGCCGTATTATACCATTTCTTTGTAAAAAAAATATATGCCATGATGAATTATAAACATCGCCTCATGTCAAGTGATATTTATAATATATAAGATGACCGGAAATTTTATTTTTACTTACTATTCAATTGGAGTATAATATAAAAAATGCATAACATGGAGGCGGCAACATGTATACAGATGTGCTTTTAACGGACTTATATCAGCTTACTATGATGCAAGGCTTATATTTTGAAGGCAAGCATGAACAGCGCTGTGTTTTTGATCGGTACTATCGCAAGAATCCCTTTTCGGGCGGGTATACGGTAGTAGCCGGGTTGGAACACTTGATTGACTATGTTGAAAATCTTCATTTTAACGAAGATGACCTGTCTTATCTTGCCGGTACGGGAATATTTAAACCCGAGTTTCTTGATTATTTAAAAGATATTCGCTTTACCGGTGATATATATGCCATGCCTGAAGGAACGGTAGCCTTTCCGCAGGAAGTCCTCTTAAGGGTGGAAACTAAAAAGGCCGAGGCCTTGCTATTGGAAACGTGCATGTCCATGATTATGAATCATGAAAGTCTGATTGCTACAAAGGCAAGACGAGTAAGAACCGTGGCGGGAAATGATGTACTCATGGAATTCGGTTTGCGTCGGGCCCAAGGAAAATCTGCCGGTGTATATGGAGCCAGAGCGGCTGTTATCGGCGGATTCAACGGGACTAGTAATGTGTATGCCGGAGCCTGTTTCGGTATACCCGTTTTCGGGACCATGGCTCACAGTTGGATTATGAGCTTTCCTACGGAATTGGATGCTTTCCGGGCTTATGCTCGTCAATACGATGACAACCTCATCCTTCTTGCCGATACATACAATACACTGAAACAAGGCGTTCCCGATGCCATTACGGTTTTTAAGGAATTGCGTGATGCCGGGAAGTTGCCGGCCCGATACGGCATTCGTTTGGATAGCGGCGACTTGGCTTACTTGTCCAAAGAAGCGGGGAAAATGTTTGCCGCTGCGGGATTTGACGATGCTATTATTTCAGCGTCCAACGATTTGGATGAAAACTTGATTAGCGGTTTGAAATTACAGGGAAGCCTGATTAATTCCTGGGGTGTAGGTACAAATTTGATCACATCCAAAGACAGTCCGTCCATGGGCGGTGTTTTCAAACTTGTCGGCCAGTATGAAGGAGATACCTTCGTGCCGAAAATCAAGCTGAGTGACAATGCGGAAAAAATTTCCAACCCGGGCCGCAAGAACGTATTTCGCCTGTATGATAAAGATACGGGCAAGATGAAGGCGGATATTATTGCTCTGGAGGGCGAAACAATCAGTACGGATTCAGCCTTTCACCTTGTGGCCGACAGCATGCCTTGGCGGTATCGCACCGTTCCCGCCGGGGCCTTTACGGTTCGGACTATGCTTGAACCTATATTCCGTAACGGGAAATTGATTTATAAAAAGCCGACATTAGCGGAAATTTGCGACTATGCGGAACGGGAAATCGAAACACTCTGGCCTGAGTACTTACGTCTTATCAATCCTGAAGAAATGCGCGTACAGCGCAGTGCGAAGCTGTCCGAACTGCGGCAGGACGTATTGCGTAAAGAATCGGCTAACTTTTTATAAAATAAAACTTATAGGAAAAGAGACTCGACGACATGTCGAGTCTCTTTGTTATTAAGTCATGACGGGAGGTATTTTCCAGTCGGCTAACCCGTTTCGTGTTGCGGGATTGTGAAAAAGAAAATGTTGAATATCTGTCGCTTTGGCATCGATCCTGAGTAATTCCTTATAGGGAGCCTCAAAATCGGCGTCGGCAAATTTTGTAATGACGGGGATGTGTCCGGATTTTCGGTGGTTATTCAACACTTCTCGCCCTCGACAGGAAGCTCCCAGCAGACGGGCGTAAGGCGGTGCTTCGTATAAATAGGCGGCCGCCGCTTCTTTTTTGATACCCAAGAGAGTATAAGCAGCCATTCGACGGAGTCTGCTGTACATGTAGCGTTTAGTCTTGATCGCTTTTAAGCTCTCAGTCAGAGAAATCGCATTCTTCATAACTTTATGCCAACGATTTTCCAAGCCTTCCGTAAAAGCGGCCAGAGATTGTAAGTCACTTTCCGTCAGCAATCGTCCCTGTAACAAGACGGCATCGGCATAGCGTTCGTAATTTATATATTTGCCGTTTTTTATGAGATCGGAAAAGAGGGGTCGGCACGAAGGCGGAATAAAAGGCAGGCAGTCTTCGGCATTCTTTCTTTCGGAGCAGATCTTACGCAGCTGTGAAGCCGAAGTATATATGTCGGTACGGGTCGTGTCTCTGTAGACGACTTCCAGCTTTTCAGGTAGAGAATATTTTTTTATGGCTGCGGCATAAGAAAAGGCCAACATTCCGTTGGGTGTTGCAAGGAGCGGGCCTGACGAGGCATCGTCGGCTTGTAACGCTGTCAATAAGGCTTGTCCGTACGAAATACGGCGATTCATTGCTTCTTTCAGGTTTGTCTGCACAAACTGTGATTCGGCTCGTCGGGCCAATTCTTCATACAAGGGGCCGCTACCCTGTTCACTGCCGCAGACGAGGGTCGATACTCCTACGGAAGCAGCCAGTCGAGCGGCACCGGCGGCAAAGGTCGAAGCGTATGACAGGGCGTAAAGGACCGGTAATTCGAAGACGAGATCACAACCGCATGATAAGGCGAAGGTCGTACGGTCGAACTTATCGAAAAAAGCCGGTTCGCCCCGTTGGACGAAAGAGCCGCTCATAATGACTGTAATGACGGCCTCTTTTCCGTAACGTTCTCGTACCGTGCGGATGAGATGAGCATGACCCGTGTGGAGGGGATTGAATTCTGCAATAATACCTATTTGGTTCATAATCTTTCTCCTTATATTAAGTATTATATAGGCAGTTACCCGGTTCTGACTACAGTTTCTCCGAATTAGTTGCAAAAGGCGGCTGTTAAGGGACTTATCTATAACGGATTCGGGTAAAACCATAGTATAGGTACAAAGAATGTGATATAATGACTCCAGTCTGTTAGAAAGCTTGTAGGTGATATGATGAAGTCGCTGAAGTTCATAAGTACGGTTCTTTTAACGGCATCCGTGTTGTCTCTTTCCGGGTGCGGCAAAACGAGTATTGCTGAAGAATATAGCTTCGGGAATGCTACTTTGCGTGCAGGAAATACACAACTCATGTTGTTTACTCCCTTTGATCTCGTTTCGGAGACTATTAAGGGAACGGATCGGACTGTATACGGGAATCAAGATGCACATGTCAGTGTAGTTGTTACGTATGATCCCGCTACGGGTCTAACGCTTGACAAGGCGGCGGATAATGCCATAGCAGAACTTTCAGGCCATTCGGAAATTACGATTACAGGTAAGGAAACGAAGGCCGCTGTCGTAGAAGGCAGTAAAGGAAAAATTTGCACGGTTGACTATACGCTTACGGCTAAAGGACAGCAGGTGGCCGTTGTCGAACAGATACTCGTGTTCGAACATGAGGGCTATATCTGGACCGTTCGCTACACGTATCGCCAAGATGATGAAACGGCTAAAGAAGTGACGGACTATATTTTTAAACGCTTCGGTAACCAATATTAATGAAAGAAGGTACATTCATGATCGTATTAGTTGTAAACTGCGGCAGTTCATCTTTGAAATATCAATTGGTGAACATGGATAATGAAGAAGTAATGGCAAAGGGGCTTGTTGAAAAGATTACCCTTCCCGATGCTCAATTGACACATAAGTGGGGCGATCAGAAAAAAGAAGTTGTTCAACCTATTCCCGACCACAAAGTTGCCGTTAAATTAGTTCTCGATATTTTGACGGATCCCGAAGTGGGCGTTATTAAGTCCATGGACGAAATCGATGCTGTGGGTCATCGTGTCGTTCACGGCGGTGAAGAATTCGCGGCTTCCACTTTAATTACGGACGAAGTTATGAAAGCCCTTGAAAAGTGCTCCGCTTTTGCACCGCTTCACAATCCTCCCAACATTGTAGGGATTAAAGCTTGCGAAGCTATTATGCCGAATGTACCGCAAGTTGCCGTCTTTGATACTTCTTTCCATCAAACGATGCCGGCAAAAGCTTATATGTACGGCTTGCCTTATGAATACTATGAAAACGACGGAATTCGTCGTTACGGCTTCCACGGCACGAGCCATCGCTATGTAGCCGATAGAATTGCTGAAGTAATGGGTAAGAAAAAAGAAGATTTGCGCATTATCAACTGCCACTTGGGCAACGGTTCTTCCTTGGCGGCTATCCAAAACGGTAAATGTGTTGATACGACGATGGGCTTTACTCCTTTGGCAGGCATGCTTATGGGTACGCGTTGCGGTGATATTGACCCGGCTATCGTAGTTACGCTCATGGACAAGCATGGTTTCACGACGAAGGAAATGGATACGATTATGAATAAAAAGTCCGGGGTTCTCGGTATTTCCGGCGTTTCCAGCGATTTCCGTGATTTAGGGGAAGCGGCTGCGGCAGGTAATAAACGTGCTCAGCTTGCCTTAGATATGTTCCATTATCAGGTACGTAAGTTAATCGGTGCTTTGGCGGCAGCTATGGGCGGTGTTGATGTTATTACCTTTACGGCAGGTGTCGGCGAAAACGGTATTGAAGACCGTGCCGCTATTTGCAATGGACTTGAATACTTGGGTGCCGTTCTTGATGAAGAACGTAACAATGTACGCGGTAAAGATACGTGCATCAGTACGGATGATTCCACTTGTGCTTTGTACGTAATTCCGACAAATGAAGAAATTATGATTGCCCGCGATACGAAAGACATCGTTTCGGTTCGATAATTATCGAAGACGGCAGCTTCATCGGAAGCTGCCGTCTTTTTTCGCAAGCGGAGGTACGTGTGAAACTCTTATATTGGGATATAGACGGAACGATGATTAATACAGGCATGGCCGGTATGCACGCTATTTACGATGTATTTCATCGACTTATGGGTGACAATACCGCTATTCCGCAGATTTCCGCCGGCGGTCGGACGGACAACTATATTTGTCAGCAACTTTTGTATCAGGCACGAGGTGTCATGCCGACAGATGAGGAAGTCTTTGCCTTTTGTCGTGAATATGAACAAAGTTTGCTTACTTGGTTGAAAAAAACAAGGGAAAGCAGCCGTGTTTTGAAGAATGTAAAGGAAAACCTGGATTATTTTCATCGAGATCCGCAGGTCGTTCAGTTACTGATGACCGGTAACAGTCGATACGGAGCCAAGCTGAAATTGGAAGTTTTCGGGTTGGATAGGTATTTTGATTTTGAACACTCCGGGTTTGCCGAAGAGTTTTACGTGCGCGACGATTTGGCACGACATGCCTATGATATTGCCCGACGTGAGTGGGGTGAGGATATTGAAGCTATATATGTCATCGGCGATACGATTTACGACATTCAATGCGGTAAGGCCATAGGGGCTAAAACGATTTCAGTAGCGACAGGACATTACGACAAGGATGTGTTGGCTGGACAAAAGCCGTGGCGTTTATTTACGCATCTACCGGCTTCTGCGGAAATGACTCGACTCATACACTGAAAGTTAAAAAAAGGGGAAAAGATTTTCTTTTCCCCTTTTTTTTACTGACGAGGCGCGTACATAATAAACCAGACACCGATGAGGCACAATAAAGCTCCCAGACAATCGAATCGATCGGGAATATGCCCGTCTACCCAAAGACCCCATAAAAGAGATAAGACGATAAAGACACCGCCGTAAGCGGCGTAGACTTTTTCAAATGAAGCGGGTTGGAAAGTGGGAACAATACCGTATAAAACGAGGACGGCCGCACCGGCAATAAAATAGAATATACCACGTTGTTCACGCAATGAAATCCAAACTAAATAACCGCCGCCTATTTCACAAATACCGGCAATTAGAAAATATAATAAAGAACGTAACATAAAAGGCACCTCCGTAGTATTTTGACTGAATTTATCATATTCTTTTCAGTCTGTATAGGCAAGGCGGGAAAACTGGAAATGAACGGGGCAAAATGATATAATAATAAAATCCGATATTATGCTTATAGATTCATCGGGTGGCATAAGTATCGGTTTTGACAGTATTTTCCGGTGAATGGTATAATTAAGGATGACCTTTTCGGGTATGCAGGGAAAGACGGTTATATCCGTCGTAACTCCCGTTTATAATGAACATTTGAATATCGAAAAGTTCTATGAAGAAGTGACGAAGTATATGTCGGACCTTCCATACGACTATGAAATTATTTTTGTAGACGACGGATCGACCGATGCTACCCCTCTTGTTCTCAGTCGGTTGACACAGCAGGACTTGCATGTGCGTGCCTTGATTTTGGCACGAAATTTCGGTCATCAGCTGGCTATTACATGCGGCATGGACCATGCTTCGGGCGACGCCGTTATTACTATGGACGGAGATTTGCAGCATCCGCCGTCGATGTTACCCGATTTGATTCAAAAGTGGAATGAAGGGTTTGACATTGTCCAGACTGTGCGCTTGGCAACAGACGATGCGGGGATTTTCAAGAAAGTTTCGTCCGGCCTGTACTATACGTTGATAAACGCATTATCACCCGTGTATATTCGACCGGGCGGCTCCGATTTTCGTCTCATAGACAGACGGGTTGCGGAAACATTTAAGCAATTCCGTGAGCATGATCGTTTCATTAGAGGTATGATCGGCGATATCGGATACAAGCAAACCGTTGTCGAGTTTGTGGCGCCAAAACGGTATGCGGGGAAGTCGAAGTTTTCTCTTCATAAAATGTTCAGTTTTGCCTTAGACGGCATTATGGCGTATTCGAAAACGCCTTTGCGCATATCATTTTATGCCGGGATTTTCAGCGGCCTGTTAAGTTTGCTTATGATTCTTCATGTGTTATACAGTAAATTGACGGACCAAGTTACACCGGGGTGGACAACGACCATGATTGTCGTGTGTCTTATCGGCGGTTTGCAACTTATCTTTCTGGGAATTATCGGTGAGTATATAGGACGAATTTTTGAAGAAGTAAAGAATCGACCTTTGTATTGGATAAAAACCGAGTTGGGTCGTCATAAGGACGACAGAATTTCACAGTAAAAATGGAGTGCCGAATCTCGATTCATATGGAGTACGGGGGAACCAAGTTTTTGGGGTGAAGCCGCGAAGCGGCGGGCTGCCTTCAAGCCTAACCCGTCAGTTAACCTCGGAGGCGGAGAGGAGTTTTTATGCGGAGATTATTTTCCAAAACGGTTGTTGCCGTTGCACTTATGGCAACATGTACTTTATCGGTGGGGGCTTATTCCGTAGGCTCGCAAGGTTCCGATGTATTATTAATACAGCAAAATCTCGTGAAACGGGGCTATAAAATAGGCATGGACGGTATTTTCGGTAATGACACCCGTCGTGCCGTTGAACGCTTTCAGGCTGACAAAGGCCTGACTATCAGCGGTTCTGTTGATGCTAAAACCTTTAAGACTTTGACGGGCAAGGCTATGCCTCAGGCAGCAGCCCCCAAAAAAGCGGCACCTAAGAAGATGGCGGCAAAACCCGTAACGATTCATGACTACGGCACGGGTAAGGCCGGCAAAGGTGATGTTAAGCACAATGCTTTCGGCAATAATGTGGTCAGCCAGGCCTATAAATATTTAGGGGTTCCGTATGTATTCGGAGGAAATACGCCCAGCGGTTTTGACTGCTCGGGATTTACAAAATATGTATTTGCTCACAGCGGTGTTTCTTTGCCGCGTATGGCGGATGAACAATATTTAATCGGGGCCAGTGTTTCCAAAGGAAATCTGATTCCGGGTGATCTCGTGTTTTTCTCTACATATGAACCGGGAGTTTCTCATACGGGAATATATGTAGGAAATAATCAATTTATCAGTGCTACTACGAGCAGCGGGATTCACATAGACAGCTTGGACAGTGAATATTGGGGATCGCGGTATATCGGTGCAAAACGCGTTAAGCGCTAAGAGTCGGTCGACAGCCGGTGACAATAGAATATATATTATAAGACCGGCTTTTGACCGGAATACAAGGAGTGTTACTGCAAATGAAGTACATGACGGGTAATGAAATTCGTAAGGCATACTTGGATTTTTTTGAAAGCAAAAAACATTTAAAATTACACAGTTTTTCCCTCGTGCCGGAAAACGACCCGAGTTTACTTCTTATTGGTGCCGGTATGGCTCCGCTCAAGCCCTATTTTACCGGTAAGTTGGTACCTCCCTCTTATCGCGTGACAACCAGCCAGAAGTGTATTCGTACGGGTGACATCGATAATGTCGGTCGTACGGCACGCCATCATACTTTTTTTGAAATGCTCGGCAATTTTTCCTTCGGTGATTATTTCAAGAAGGAAGCTATTACCTGGGCGTGGGAGTTTTTGACTGAAGTTCTTGAGCTTGATACGAATAAACTGTATGTTACCGTTTATCCCGAAGATGAAGAAGCTTATGATATTTGGCATAATATCGTCGGTTTGGCGGATGAACGAATTTTTAAACTGGAAGATAATTTCTGGGAAATCGGTGAA
Organism: Megasphaera sp. AF13-6AC; assembly: GCF_027685385.1. NCBI lineage: Bacteria > Bacillati > Bacillota > Negativicutes > Veillonellales > Veillonellaceae > Megasphaera > Megasphaera sp. AF13-6AC. The sequence continues at coordinate 6,114 of NZ_JAQCUN010000014.1, read as the reverse complement.
GGCCCTTGCGGACCCGACTCGGAAATTTTCTACGATCTCGGCCCTGAACGGGGATGCGGTAAACCTACTTGCAATGTCGGCTGTGATTGCGACCGTTATTTGGAAATTTGGAATCTCGTTTTCACACAGTTTAATAAGACAAAAGACGGATCGTATGAACCGTTGGAAAAGAAAAACATTGATACGGGTGCCGGGTTGGAACGATTGGCATCGGTCATTCAGCAGAAAGAATCGAACTTCGAAACGGACTTGCTGTTCCCTATTATGCAAAGGGTCATCGATGTGTGTCGCGGTGATTACAATAATAAGGAACAAAAGATTGCCGTCAAGGTTATCGGCGACCATATTCGTGCCGTTACGATGATGATCGGTGACGGTATTTTGCCGTCAAACGAAGGTCGCGGTTACGTACTTCGCCGTATTTTACGTCGTGCCGTTCGCTTCGGCCGTGTCCTCGGCATTGAAGAAGCCTTCCTGGCGGATTTAGTCGATATTGTTATTGACATGTATAAGGAAGCATATCCTGAATTGGCGGAACGTAAAGAGCTGATTAAGACCGTTATTGCAACGGAAGAAGCTCAATTCAGTGCGACCTTGGCACAAGGTTTGGAACTTCTAAACGCCATGATTGAAGATGCCGACGGGACGGGTGTCTTGGCAGGCGAGAAGGTATTCAAACTTTACGATACTTTCGGTTTTCCTGTCGAACTTACGGAAGAAATTGTTCAGGAACACGGAATGACCATTGATCATGATGGTTTCGACAAGGCGATGAAGGCACAACAGGAACGGGCCAGAGCGGCACGGGCCAAGGTGTCCGCCAAGGTAGCCACGCCGGATACGACAGGTCTCGATCAGTCCGCATTGGTTAAAGATGAAAATGCCGTTAACGCACGAGTCGTACTTATCGGTATCGACGGAGCTGCTGTTGAACGGGCTGAAAAAGATACGGCTATAACGATTATTCTCGATAAAACACCCTTCCATGCAGAAGGCGGCGGCCAAATAGGGGATACAGGGTGTATTACGGGTCCTTCCGGAAAGGCGGAAGTAACGGATACGAAGTCTTTGGCGAACGGCTTAACCTATATGATTGCTATTGTAACGGAAGGCAGCCTGGCTAAGGGCGATGAAGTCGGTATTACGGTCGACAAGGTTCGCAATCTGGATATTGCTCGTAATCATACGGCAACTCATTTGTTACAGGCGGCGTTGCGTAAGGTTCTCGGCACACACGTCAACCAGGCCGGTTCTTTGGTAACTCCCGAACGGTTGCGTTTCGACTTCACCCATTTTTCACCTATGACAAATGAAGAGTTGGCGGAAGTAGAAAAAGAAGTTAACCGTCAGATTATGAAGAACGTAGATTTGGAAATTGAAGAAATGCCCGTTGATGACGCTATAAAAAAAGGAGCTATGGCACTTTTCGGTGAAAAGTACGGGGATATCGTTCGTGTTGTCAACGTCCCCGGATTCAGCTGTGAACTCTGCGGCGGATCGCACGTTCCCAATACGTCCGTTATCGGGTCCTTCCGTATTGTGGGAGAATCCGGAACGGGTACGGGTATTCGTCGTATCGAAGCCGTTACGGGTAAGGCGGCTCATGAACGGGCTGTAGCCGATGCCATATTGTTGCAGGAAGCTGCGACTTTGTTAAAGAGCAAAGAAGAGGATATTCCCGCTAAGATTGAACAATTATTGACAGCTCTTAAAGAAGCGGAAAGGGAAGTGGCTCAACTCAGTCATAAGTTGGCTACCTCATCGCTTGATGATATCTTGGCGGCTAAAGAAGAAATTCACGGAGTATCCGTTACAGCGGCTTCCGTCACTGTCGATTCGGCAGAAGGCTTAAGAGATATGGCCGATATGGTCATGGATAAGGTTGGCGGAATTGTTCTTTTAGGTGCCGTACAGGGTGATAAGGTCAGCTTTGTATGCAAGGTTGCCAAGGAACTTACCAAACAAGGCTATCATGCCGGGAACATTGTAAAAGCGGCGGCCATAGCAGCCGGCGGCGGAGGCGGCGGACGTCCCGACATGGCACAGGCCGGCGGCAAAGACCCGCAAAAACTGGAAGAAGCACTGAAGGCCGGTAAAGAGGCGGTACAAGGTGCAGGTAAATAGAACCGCAAAAGCTACTCGAAGGGAGAGTGGGCAAGATGGCAGTAAACGATAAAACGATGATTGTAAGCAGCAAAGATGACCAAAGTGTTGCTTCCATGATTTTAGAAGATGTATATAATTCATTAAAGGAAAAGGGGTATAATCCCATCAGTCAAATGGCAGGATACCTTCTTTCCGGAGATCCGACATACATTACGAGTCATAACAATGCTCGCAGCAATATTCGCCGTCTGGAACGGGATGAATTAGTGGAAGAATTGTTAAGTTCGTATGTCAAACATCGGAATCTTTAAATTATGCGAATTTTAGGACTGGATGTAGGCTCTAAAACAATCGGAGTGGCTTGCAGTGACGCACTGTTGCTGACAGCTCAGGCCGTAGGCACACTGAAACGTCAATCGCGACGCAAAGATTGTCTGGCTCTTGCGGATATATGCAAGGAAAAAGAGGTGCATCGCATTGTTGTCGGAAAGCCTTCTCACATGAACGGTGATAAGAGTGCGAATACGGAAAAAATCGAGCAGTTTGTAGAAGAATTGAAGAAGACGGTACCGCAAACGGAAATCGTTTGGTGGGATGAACGATTAACGACGGTTATGGCGCAGCGGCAGTTGATGGAGGCCGGCGTGCGCAGAGAAAAGCGTAAGGCCGTTGTCGATACGATTGCAGCCGTATTCATATTGCAGAATTATTTAGATGCTCAAGGAGGATAACATGTCTGAAGAATTAATGGACGAATTCGAGTTGATCACCATTACGAGTGAAGACGGAACGGAAGAATTCTTTGCCGAAGCCGATTCTGTGGAATATGAAGGGAAAACCTTCATTCTTCTCGTACCCGTTACGGAAGAAGGAGAACTTCGTGAAGAGGCGGATCCCATTCTGGCTCGGATCGAAGAAGAAGACGGAGAGGAAATCTTCGTATCTCCTACGGAAGCTGAATTTGATGCCGTCATTGCCGAGTTTGAAAAAGCATCGGCTGAAGAAGAGGAATAATTAATAAGCAAAGAGGACCATACAGCTTAATGCTGTATGGTCCTCTTTGCTTACAAAAAAAGAGAACGGAAGCGGAGATTCCGTTCTCTTACATATGAACATTATTGACCTTGCCGTACATGTAATGAATTCTGAGGTGTTGTCGTACCGTCGAGTTTCCACGTATTTTCCAAAACCCTGAAGTTCAGAGATGACCATTGGCGTTGAATCGATGTAATCGTTTCATTAAGAGTATAAAGCATGTGGTTATGCTTATCGTAGTCCCGTTCCGTCTGTGCTATACGTGTTTCTTGTGTTCTGACGGTAATAGTCAGTTCCATAATCTGCCATTGCAGGAAGAGAATATAAGCAGCTTCAAAAAGAATGAGGATAACGGCTGCTAAGGTAAAGCGTCGAAGAAGTGCGTCGTGCTTACCGTCCCGGCGGGGGAACGTTTTTATAAAATATTTCAGTTCCGACGTCTTATCTGCAAGTTTATTACTATACATTGGATGAAATACGCGTTCTGTTTCGTACAAAATCAAGCCATAATTGAGCCGCATGAGACAGATAATGACCGCGTTTCCAAATAACGTATAACACATGAAGTATTTTGGGCTCAACCAAGGGACGAACGACAACGGATTCGTAGACTCGCGGTGCCGACTCTTTAGTGGGGCAGAGGCGACTGGGTAAAAGGGCAATGCCTAAATTGGCGACAACTGTTTGAATCATAAGATCGCGTTGACTCGTTTCAAAAACGATTTTCGGCTGAAAGCCGATTTTCTTACAGTTCGTAATAATTTCATCATGTAAGTTAAAATCGTCGCGATAGAGAACGAGTGATTCATTAGCTAACTTTTTTAAAGGAATAGTTTTTTCCTTGCTGAGCGGATTATCCCGGTGAATGATAACATTCATGGGGTCCTGGTCAAGGAAAAACGATTCAAAATCTTTTTCCTTCGGTTGCGTACAAACGATACCGAGATCGATTAAGCCTTCCTGCACGCTGATGCCGACCTTTTTAGAACCGTGTTCATATAAGTCAAGTTCGATTTGCGGATATTCCTGTTTAAAAGCACCCAATAGGTTGGCGAAGACGGGGGCACCCGTAATAGGAGGCAGACCTATAAGCACTGTTCCTTGTTCCAATTTGAATTCGTTTTCGAAATCCGTTTTCAAATGCTCAAACATAAAAACAACCCGTTTGGCATGTGTCAGGAAGATTGCACCCGCATCGGTCAGCTCGACAGCCTTGGCATTACGCATGAAAAGGACTACGCCTAATTCATCTTCCAATGCCTTAATAGTGCGGCTGATGGCCGATTGAGAAATATGTAAAGTCCGTGCTGCCTTGCTGAAGGATTTTTTATCGGCGACTTCTGTGAAATATTTCAAATGATGAAAATCCATCTCAACACCTCCTGGAGTTATAGGATACTAATCAAGTATACGTTTACAAATTTGCACTTTTTAATAGTGAAAACAGCAAGGTCGAGCTATTGAATTTCAAATTTGCAAAGCATATAATGAACGTGAAAAAAGTTAGAAAAAACGTTCATGTACTGGTCGAAAACCGCATGAATATTGCCACTTCCGGGCACGTCCATATGTAGTATTATTATTCAGTATATTACATGATCTGTCTGATGGCAATATTTTTTTGGCGGAATTCAGCACCTTCGCGGGCTTTATACAAAAAAAGTATTGCTGCGACGTATATGTATATAATGTGTAATTTACACGTACATATGAGTGGACTGGACTGGTGGGTTTTTAACTTTGATTTCAATATATTCAATTATATATTGGTTTTTATTCAATAGTTAAAGGAGCGTGTTGTTTAATGAGTAAGTTCAAAACCATGGACGGTAATGAAGCAGCAGGTTGGATATCCTATGCATTTACGGAAGTAGCTGCTATTTACCCGATTACTCCGTCTTCGCCGATGGCGGAACATGTTGATGATTGGCAGGCACAGGGACTGAAAAATATTTTCGGTAACCCTGTAAAAGTTGTTGAAATGCAGTCCGAAGCCGGTGCGGCAGGTGCATACCACGGCTCTTTACAGGCCGGTGCATTGACCACCACCTATACGGCTTCTCAAGGGTTCCTCTTGATGATTCCGACCATGTATAAAGTTGCCGGCGAATTGTTACCGGGCGTATTCCATGTTGCTGCTCGTGCCTTGGCTAATCACGCACTCAGCATTTTCGGTGACCATCAGGACGTTATGTCCGCTCGTGCGACAGGTTGCTGTCTTTTGGCGGAATCCAATGTTCAGGAAGTTATGGACCTTTCCGGTGTTGCTCACTTGGCAGCTTTGAAGGGTTCCTTGCCGTTCATTAACTTCTTTGACGGTTTCCGCACGTCTCATGAAATTCAAAAAGTTGAAGTTATGGAATTTGACAAACTCCGTGATCTTGTTGATCAGGACGCTTTGAAACGTTTCCGTCAACGTGCACTCAATCCGGATAATCCGGAAATTCGCGGTACTGCCGAAAACCCGGATATTTACTTCCAGCATTGTGAAGCAAACAACAAGTTCTATGACGCAATGCCGGATATCGTAGCTGATTATATGGCTAAGATTTCCGAAATTACGGGTCGTACATACAAACCGTTTAATTACTACGGTGCAGAAGATGCTGAACGCGTTATCGTATCTATGGGTTCCTTGTCCGACGTTGTATATCAGGCAGTTAACTACTTGAACGGCAAAGGCGAAAAAGTCGGCGTTATTAACGTTCATCTCTATCGTCCGTTCTCTGCGAAACATTTACAGGCTGTATTGCCTAAGACGGTTAAGAAAATTGCCGTTATCGACCGTACGAAAGAACCGGGTGCTATGGGCGAACCCTTGTACCTTGATATTGTAAACTTTGCTAAGACGGTAGGTCTTGATGTAGATATTATCGGCGGTCGTGCAGGTCTCGGCTCGAAGGACGTTCTTCCGGAAGATATTCTCCCCGTATTCGAAGAACTCCAGAAAGATCATCCTATGCACGGTTTCAC